>JAPLPI010000165.1:5630-11397 GCA_026400305.1 Alphaproteobacteria bacterium
TGCGCAGCTATGAGGCGCCCCTGGCACACGCCGCCGGCCTTAATCCCATTCCCAAGGTCTGGCTGGTCAACGCCAACGAGATCAATGCTTTTGTCACCTATGGCGATGGCGGCGAGAATATCTTCATCTTCGCCGGCATCCTGCTCTGGCTGAAGAAGCCCAACGAGCTGATAGGCGTGATGGCGCACGAGACCGGTCACATCTCGGCTGGACATCTGTCGCGCGGACAGTACGGCATGAAGAAGGCCATGATCCCCATGCTGCTCTCGATGGTGGCGGGTGTAGGGGCGATGATCGCAGGCGCCGGCGAAGTGGGCATGGCGATCATGGGCATCGGCCAGTCCTATGCCATGGCGCAGATGGCTGCCTTCACCCGGGTGCAGGAATCCACCGCCGACCAGATCGCCGCCAAGCTGCTTCTGACCACGCACCAGTCGCCGATGGGCATGTACCAGACCTTCCAGCGCTTCGCGAATGAAGAGGCGATGAGCGCCTACAAGCTGGACAAGTTCGCCGTCGATCATCCATCCGGCCAGGACCGCGTCTTCGACCTGAACGCCATGGTGGAATCCTCCCCCTATCGCGAAGTGCAGGATTCCCCGGAAGTGATGCACACTTGGCAGATGATCCAGGCCAAGCTGGCAGGCTATGTGCTACCGGTGAAGGATGCGCTGATCCGCTATCCCGAAAGCGACCAGAGCGAACCGGCGCGCTATGCCCGCACCATGATCTATATGCGCCAGCCCAACTTTCAGAAGGCGTTGGTGGCCGCGAACGGACTGATCGCTGAAGAGCCCAACAATCCCTATTTCTACGAAGTACGCGGCCAGATCTATATGAGCCTGACCAAGCCGGCGCTGGCCATCCCCGATTACCAGAAGGCGGTGCGGCTGCGCCCGCGCGCGCCGCAGCTGCTGCTGGCGCTGGCCACCGCCCAGCTCGCCACCCAGGATCCGTCGCTGGCCGCGCCCGCGCTGCAGAACCTGAAGGCGGCGTCCTTGGTGGAGGATGACGACATCTTCACCTGGTACCAGACCGCCCAGGCCTATAGCACCTTGAACAACGAACCGATGGCGAACCTGGCCACCGCCGAGCTGTGGTACAATGCCGGCGACATGCGCAAGGCGATGGTGTTTGCCACCCGCGCCCGGGGCAAGCTGCCCCAGGGCACCTCGGACTGGCAGCGCGCCAATGACATTCTTGGCGCCGCCGCTCCCCTGGCGGCGCAGCAACGGGGCTGATGAACATGCGTGTTTTCGTGATTACCCTGGCAGGCGCCATCAGCGGCGCGGCGCTGGCTGTGGCCATCATCGTGACCATGTCGGCGAACGGCCTGATGCCGATCAACGACCGCCAGATGCAGACCTACCTAATGACGCATCCCGAACTGGCGCCGGCCATGATGGGCCAGGCCCAGATGCTGGACGAGCGCAAACAGAAGCTGGCGCAGCAAGACGCCATCAAGAAGATCGGCCATGCCGCATTCTTCGATCCGGCCATCGCCTTTGTCACCGGCCCCGCCGACGCCAAATCCACCTTGGTGGAGTTCTATGATTACGACTGCCCCTATTGCCGCGCCTCGCTGCGAGCGGTGAAGAAATATTACGAGGCGCACAAGAATGACACCCGCTTCTCCTTCATCGAATTCCCCATCAAGCAGCTGCATGGCGAAAGCGCCATGCAGGCCGCGCGCGCCTCGCTGGCGGCAAGGCGCCAAGCTGCCCATTACATGGACTTCCATTTCGCATTGCTGGGCCAGGAAGATGCCATCACCGAGCCGATGGTTTTCGTGGAAGCGCAGAAGGCCGGCATGGATCTGAGCAAGCTGAAGGCCGACATGGCCGATCCGGCGATCGAAAAATCGCTGCAGGCATCCATCGCGCTGGCGCACAAGGTCGGCGTGGACGGCACGCCCACCTTTGTCCTGAACGGGAAATTCCATCCCGGCGCGCTGGACGAGGAAACACTGGCCGACGAGATGAAGAGCTAGCGCAAAAGAAATTCTGCCCTTGCCAGTAAGGCACGGACGGCATCTTCAATCAAAAAAACAGTAAGCGTTAACCGGCGGCGATGTCTTCGACACCTTGCCGTCTTCGATACGGCCTTCATTGCGCAGCGCACGGCCTTCGGCGGCCTTCTGCTGACCTTCAGCGGTCTTGCTGTGCTCGTTGGCTTCTTTCTTGATGAAGCCGGCGGCTTCCTTGATCTGGCCTTTGACGCTCACGAGAAACTCCAATGCGGTGATTTTCGACTGATGTGAAAATCACTGCGCTTGCGGTTGGTTCCTCCTGTCACGCCTGCGCGTTCCGTGGGTACGCTATCGTTCCGGCATACGGGTGACGGGCAAGGTGATTGTCCAGCGGATCGCGGCCAGCCGGATCAATGCAATCGTCGCCATGCCCGCGACACTGGCAATTTCGGTGGAGACACCCAGCGCGCCCAGGCAGAAATACAACGCCACGCCCGCCACGCAGCAGGTCACGTATAATTCGGACCGGCGGAACACCAGCGGGATTTCAGCGACCAGTACATCGCGGATAAGGCCGCCCGCACAGCCGGTGATCGCGCCCATGATGGTGGCGGCGAACGGCGCCAGCCCGCCGGCCTCCGCGATCCGGGCGCCGGCAATGCTAAAAAAGGCGAGGCCCAGCGCGTCCGCATACTGCAGGGCCTTGTCGGGCGGTGGAAACTTGCGCACCCAGAGCCAGGTCACCACTGCGGCAAAGGCCGACACTTCGATGAACCAGGGCGAGGAAATCCAAAAGATCGGATAGCGGTTCATCAGCACGTCGCGCAAGGTGCCACCACCCGTCGCGGTGATGATGGCCAGCACCAGCACACCGATGGGATCCAGCGAACGGCGCACCGCCGCCAGCGCGCCGGAAGCCGCGAACACCGCAACTCCGATCAGGGTGAAGAGTTGAACCAGGCTCAAATCAGGCCCGACAGTGGGCTGGAGGGATCGGCATAGGCCTTCTTCGGCATACGCCCAGCCAGCCAGGCCATGCGGCCGGCTTGCACCGCCAGCTTCATGGCGCCCGCCATCTTCACAGGATCGCGGGCATGGGCGATGGCCGTATTGGTCAGGACCGCATCACAGCCCAGCTCCATCGCCACGGCCGCGTCCGACGCCGTACCGATGCCGGCATCCACCACGATCGGAACCTTAGCGTCCTCGATGATCATGCGGATGTTCACGGTCGCCTGCATGCCCATACCCGAACCGATGGGCGCGGCCAGCGGCATGATCGCCACCGCGCCGACATCTTCCAGCCGCTTGGCCATCAACGGATCGTCGCTGCAATAGACCATCACCTGGAAACCGTCCTTGGCCAGCATCTCGGTCGCGCGCAGGGTTTCGATCATGTCGGGATAAAGCAGCTTCTTCTCGCCCAGCACTTCCAGCTTCACCAAAGTCCAGCCGCCCACCTCGCGCGCGAGGCGCAAGGTGCGCACCGCATCCTCGCCGGTGAAGCAACCCGCCGTGTTGGGCAGGTACTGCACTTTCTTGGGATCGATGAAATCCACCAGCATGGGCTGGCTGCGATCGGTCAGGTTCACGCGGCGCACCGCCACGGTGACGATCTCGGCGCCCGACGCCTCCAGCGCCGCGGCGTTCATCGCATAATCCTTGTACTTGCCGGTGCCGATGATCAGGCGCGACTGGAAGGTCTTGCTGGCGATGACCAGCGGCTTGTCTTCGCGCGGCACTTCCACCGGCGCATTGCCGCCGCCGATGAAATGCACGATCTCCAGCTTGTCACCATGGGCGACGGCGACATTCGCATAGGTCGAACGCGGCAGGATCTCCAGATTGCGCTCGACTGCGATCTTGGCGGGATCGAGGCCCAGGCCTTCCAAAAGCTCGCGCACGCTGGTCGGCGCGTCCAGCCGCTTTGTCTCGCCATTTAGGGTGATTTCAACGCTCATATAAGCTGTACCTTTAAAGATTTCCGTATCCGCCGCGATGCGATTATAAGACTTGAATCATCTTAGCCCACGGGAAGTCTATGGCAAAAAAACACAAACAATCCAAGACTTTACCGATCTATATCCTCAACGGCCCCAACCTCAATCTGCTGGGGACGCGCGAACCGGAGGTCTATGGCTACACCACCCTGGCCCAGGTCGAACAGATGTGCGCCAAGCAGGCGGCGTCCCACGGGCTTGCCATCTCCTTCCGCCAGTCCAACCACGAAGGCGAAATCGTGGAGCAGATCCAGGAAGCGCGCACCGGCGGCTGCGCCGTCATCATCAATCCGGCCGGGTACGGACACACGTCGATTGCCATCCTCGACAGCATCCAGATGCTGAAGGTGCCGGTGATCGAAGTGCACCTGTCCAACATTCATCGCCGCGAGCCCTATCGCAACCATTCCTACGTCTCCAAGGCCGCCACCGGCATCGTGATGGGCCTGGGCGCGCAAGGCTATCTGCGTGCCATCGACGCCGTCGCCGAAATTCTCAAGGTGAAGAAATGAAATCCAAGAAGAAGCCCGCGCCAGCGGCCCCGGCCAAGTCCAAGTCTGGCATCGATGCCGAGGCCGTGCGCGACCTGGCCAGGCTGCTCAAGGAAACCGGCCTCACCGAGATCGAGATCGAGCACAAGGGTGCGCGTATCCGCGTCTCGCGCGGTGGGGGCGTTGCCATTGCCGCGGCCGCCCCGGCACCCGCACCCGCGACATCCGCGCCTGCCCCGTCGGCGGCACCGGCTGCGTCCGGTCCCGTGGCCGGCGCCGTGCCCTCACCCATGGTGGGCACCGTTTATCTGTCGCCGGAACCGGGCAAGCCGCCCTTCATCAGCGTCGGCAAGAGCGTCAAGGAAGGCGACACACTGTTCATCATGGAAGCGATGAAGACCATGAACGCCATCACCGCACCCAAGGGCGGCACGGTGCGTGAGATCATCGTCGCGGACGGCACGCCCGTCGAATTCGGCCAGACCCTCTGCGTCATTGCCTGATGTTTGAAAAAATTCTCATCGCCAATCGCGGCGAAATCGCCCTTCGCGTCATCCGCGCCTGCAAGGAGATGGGCATCTCCACCGTGGCCATTCATTCCACGGCCGACAGCGATGCGATGCACGTCAAGCTGGCCGATGAGAGCGTCTGCGTCGGTCCGCCCGCCGCGGCCCAGTCCTATCTCAACATCCCCTCCATCATCGCCGCCTGCGAAATCACCGGCGCCGAAGCCATCCATCCCGGTTACGGCTTTTTGTCCGAGAACGCCAAGTTCGCCGACATCGTCAAGGAACATGGCCTGACCTTCATCGGGCCCACGCCCGAACATATCCGCATGATGGGCGACAAGATCACCGCCAAGCAGACGGTGAAGGAACTGGGCATCCCCACCGTGCCGGGCTCGGACGGCGAGGTTTCCGATGCCGATGCGGCGCGCGTGGCCGAGGAGATCGGCTATCCGGTGCTGATCAAGGCCACCGCCGGCGGCGGCGGCCGCGGCATGAAGGTGGCGCAGAATGCCGGCGAATTGTCCTTCGCCCTCTCCCTGGCCCGTACCGAAGCCAAGGCCGCCTTCGGCAACGACACGGTTTACATGGAGAAGTATCTCCAGAGGCCCCGCCATATCGAAATCCAGATCCTGGCCGACAGTCACGGCCATGTCGTGCATCTGGGCGAGCGCGACTGCTCGCTGCAACGCCGCCACCAGAAGGTCTGGGAAGAAGCCGGCAGCCCGGCCCTGAACGCCCAGGAACGCGACGATATCGGCGAGCTCTGCACCAGAGCACTCAAGAAGCTGGGCTATCTGG
>JAPLPI010000053.1 GCA_026400305.1 Alphaproteobacteria bacterium
CCGGGGTTGGAAGTGCCGTAATAAATCTCGTTCAGGTCGGGATCATAAGACACCCAGCCCCAGGGCGCGGATGCGCCTTGCTTCCACATTTCGCCCGGCCAGGTCGAAACGCCAAGATCCTTGCCCTTCATCCAGGAATAGAAAGGTTTGAAGTCCGGTCCGATCAGCGCGCCGTCGTCCGGCCCATTGGTGAAGGCCTTCCACACCGTATGGCCGTCCTTCACATCCAGCGCCTGGAACCAGCCATTGGTGCCCAGCTCGCCGCCGCTGCTGCCGACAAAGACTTTGTCGCCAACCACAAAGTCCGCCATGGTCATGGTCGGACCCTTGGTGACGTCGTCCAGCTTGACGCGCCAGGCTTCCTTGCCGGTATTGACGTCCACCGCCACCGTGTTGTCGTCCAGTAAATTGTAGATCAGCTTGCCATCGGCATAGGCCCAGCCGCGCAACACCTTGTCACAGCACGCCTTGCCGATGGCGCGCGGATCGGGATTGGGCTGGAACACCCACTTGATCGGCGCGCCCGGCTTGGACAGGTCCAGGGCATAGGCGATGTTGGGATAGGGTGTGACCAGATACATGGTGTCGCCCACCACCAGCGGCGCGCCTTCATGGCCGTACATCTGTCCGTCGCTGAAGCTCCAGGCGATGCGCAGCCGGCCGACATTCTTGGTGTTGATCTGGGTCAGCGGGCTGTAGCGGGTGTTGGCATAATCGCGCGCCTGGCGCGTCCATTGTCCGGCGGCATCGCCCGGCGCCAGGTTCGCGGTGGCGCCGGTAAAGGATTTGCCGGCGGGCGCCGCCTCTTTCTTCGGGGCTTCACCGGAGGAGGGCAGGGCTGCAGTCCCCAGCAACACAGCACCCAGCAGGATTTCACGCAAAGCCATCTTCGCCCTCCATTATTCTTTTGAGAAAGGTTAGGACTGGCGCAGGGGCCGTGCAAGGACGCGCGAATTGGCCTACAAGATTGCAAAAATGCGGAGGGAATTATGGGGCGTTTCAAGGCTCTGGTTTGCTGCACTGCAATGGCGCTGCTGGCGATGACCGGCGCGCGCGCCCCAGTTCAAGCTGGAGTGATGAACCCGATCCCCGGCGACCCCATCACCATCGAAAGCGGCAAGCTTTCGGGCACTTTGCTAGGCTCCGGGGTGAAGGCCTATCTGGGCGTGCCCTTCGCCGCGCCGCCGGTGCGCGATCTGCGCTGGCACGAGCCCATGCCGGTCAAGCTGTGGAAGGGCATCTACAACGCCGACAGCAAGATCACCAACTGCTACATCGCGCTGCGCGCCACGACGCTCAATCACTATTTCGGCGAAATAAAATCCAGCGAAGACTGCCTGTACACCAACATCTGGACTCCACCCGGCGCCAAGGCCGGCGACAAGCTGCCGGTGGTGGTGTGGATCCATGGTGGCGGCTTCCAGGAAGGCTCGATCAACTTCGACGTCTATGGCGGCGAACCGCTGGCCAAAAAGGGCGTGATCTTTGTCGGCATCTCCTATCGGGTGAACATCTTCGGCAACCTAGCGCATCCTGAACTCACGGCGTCGTCGGGCCACAAGGCGTCGGGCAATTATGGGCTGATGGACCAGATCGCGGGTCTCAAATGGCTCCAGCGCAACATCGCGGCCTTCGGCGGCGATCCGACAAACGTCACGGTGATGGGCCAGTCGGCGGGCGCCATGGCGGTGGACTTGTTGCAATCCACATCGTTGGCGCATGGGCTCTATGCCCATGTGGTGGCGCTGTCCGGCGGCTATCACGGCGTGGCGTCGCCGCATCTGGAAACCCTGGCCGAAACCGAAGCCAAGGGCGTCAAGCTGCAACAGGCCATGAAGGCCAAGGATATCGCCCAGATGCGTACCATTCCGGCCGACCAGATCACCGCGATAGCGGCGGCCAACAAGATCACGTTCAGCGGCCCCACGCTGGAAGGTTACGTCGTGCCGGGCAACCCGGCCGACATCTATGCCGCCGGCAAGCAGAGCGATGTGCCGCTGCTGCTGGCGTCGGTCGGCAATGACATTTTCAGCAAGACGGCGGTGACCGACGCACGCACACTGGCCGACTACCAGAAGGCGGCGCACGATCTGTACGGCGCTGATGCCAACGCCTTCCTGAAGCTGTTCCCGGCGAGGAATGACGCCGAAGCCGCACACCAGGCGATGGAAGTGGCGCGCATCTCCGGCTTCGGCATCATGGGCCGCGACTGGGCCAGGGATGCTTCGCTGCATGCCAAGTCGCCGATCTGGCTGGTGCAGTATAACCACGCCCATCCCTATCCACCGGGTGTGTTCATCAGCGACATGGATGTGAAGATGGCCGGCGCCTATCACAATTCGGATCTGCCCTTCTGGTACGGCACGCTGGATTCGTTGAACCTGTACCGCAACATCCGCGCATGGACGTCGTATGACTACAAGCTGTCCAACCAGATGCAGGACGTGGTGGTGGCGTTTGCCAGGACCGGCAATCCGGTGACGGCGGAATCGAAAATTCCGCGCTACGACCCCAAACGCGATCAGCGGCTGGTGTTCGGCGATGCCGGCACCACGATCGAAACTTTGAACCGCAAACAGTTGGATTTCATCGAAACCCATCCGCCCAAAAAGAACTAGCCCAGGAGCCTTTGATGACCACTCGCCGCAATTTTCTTCTCGGTGCAGCCGCACTCGCCGCCACCGGTCCCGCCGCCTTCGCACAGCGCCATATCCCGCTGGGGCTGCAGCTCTACACGGTGCGCGCCGACCTGGCCAAGGATTATGAAGGCACGATGAAGCTGGTGAAGGCTGCCGGCGTCCGCGAGGTGCAGGCCAACCTGGCCATGGCGGGCAAGAATTCCGCCGATCAGCGCAAGTTGTATGACGCGATGGGCCTGAAATGGGAAAGCATCCATGCCGGGGGCGATGCCCTGCGCAACACGCCCGAAGCGACGATCGCGGAAGCCAGGAGCGTCGGCATCAAGAACATCACCTGTTCCTTCCCGCTCTATCCCGTCGATCGCGGCGCCATCATGTCGCGGCCCAGCCTGGACGGCTGGAAGCAGAATGCTGACGCCTATAACAAGCTCGGCGCGCTCTGCAAGGCCGCGGGAATGACCTTCAATCACCACAACCACAACATTGAATTCCGCAAGGTGGGCGATGTGGTGCCTCTGGACTTCCTGATCAAGGAGACCGATGCGGCGCTGGTGGGCTACGAGATGGATATCGGCTGGGTGATCGCCTCCGGTGCCGATCCGGTTGCCTACCTGAACAAATACCCCTCACGCTTCCGTTCCGTCCATATCAAGGATTTGAAAGCCGAGGGCATTCCCAACACCACTGGCAAGATGGTTAGCGCCATCATCGGGCAGGGCATCGCTAACTATTCAAAGATCTTGCCGGCTGTGAAGAAGGCCGCGGTCAAGACCGCCTTCCTGGAGATCGAGGAACCCTATGATCCCTCGCCCATCGGCATGGTGCAGGCGAGCGCGGCCTACATGAAGGGCAAGCTTTAGGCTCAGAAAAAAAGCAATAGCCAGCCATGAATGGGGGGCTGTTTTTTTATGCGCGGTCGGCGAACAGCGCGTGGTGGTTCAGGATGCACAGTGTCCGCCCATCGGCGCCGCCGATGCATGATCCCAATTAGTGCAGCGCAGCGTAGCTTTTTAAGGCTGGGGCGCGCCTTCGCACCCGGGCCGCTTTGCTATATAGAGTTCCCCGCAAGCTACAGCGCCTGAGCGCGCGGGTTTTTGGGGAGGTTCTCGTGAAGGCATATCTGGCGGTAATGGCCGCCGCATCCTTGCTGCTTGGCACAGTCTCGGCATCCGCGCAGGTCGCGGCCACCGCCTATGCCAGTGCGCCCGACCTCGCCTATGAGGCGGTGCCTGGTTTCTTCCACGGCATTCCCGCCGGCGATTATCTGGGCGAGATGCAGGGCATCGCAACCAATTCCAAGGGCCATATCTTCGCCTATCACCGCGGTCCCAACACGCGGCTGTGGGAATTCGACCAGACCGGCAAGTTTGTCCGCGAGATCGGCAAGGATTTCTACGGCTTCATGTTTGCCCATTCGGTGCGGATCGACCGTCACGACAATATCTGGACGGTAGACGAGGGCACCAACACCGTCGTCAAGTTCAATCCCACCGGCACCAAGGTGCTAATGGTGATCGGCCATCATCCGGATGCTGTCCAGGGGCCGATCGTATCGCCCAAGGGACCGA
>JAPLPI010000345.1 GCA_026400305.1 Alphaproteobacteria bacterium
CAGCGCAAACCTGGTCATCACCGCGCCCTTTACATGGAGCGCCGTCGAACCGTTCCAGCCCGAACTGGTCAAGCTGGATGGCAATACGATCCGCTACCTGGCGCCGATTTCCAACGGCGTCACCACCCAGAGCCTGCTGACCGGCTTTGGCGACAAGGTCGGCGACTACGACTTCACTATCACAAACACCAAGACCGGCTTCGGCCAGCGCATCCGTGCCGACACGCCCGTCGCCAAGATCAACATGTGGTCAATCACCGCGACCTACAGCCTGGAACCCTATGTCGCCATTTCGCTCAAGCCAGGCGAAACCAAGCGCTGGACCTACACCTACGACTTCTACGGACCCGGAGAAAAATCATGACCAGGATTTCGATTGCTCTGCTGCTGGCCTCCACCACCTTGGCGCTTGCGCAAGGAAACGCGCCCTTCATCCCGCCTAATCCGGCCGACACCTCGCCCGCCAGCGCGCTAGACAAATTCCCGGCCAAGAAGATCGATAATGGTCTGGTTTCGGCCAAGGTCTATCCGCCCGAGCCGTTTGGCTTTTACCGCGCCACCCGTTTCGACCATGCCGGCATGATCACCCATATCACCTACAAGGGGCAGGATTACGGCCGTTACTGGTTCATCAAGACCTCGCCGGGCGTGAAGAACTTCACCTACGACGCCGACGGCCTGGTGGCGCACAACAACAATGCCGCCGCCGGCCCGGTGGAGGAATATGGCGAGAACGGCTTCGATGCCGCGGGCCCCGGCGGGCGCTTCCTCAAGATCGGCGTCGGAATCCTGAAGCGCGATACCGACAAGTATGACCGATTCCACACCTATCCCATCCTGAACGGAGGTGCCTGGACCACCACCACGACTAAGATCAGCGTACGCTCCACCCAGGTGCTCAAGGGCGATCCCAGCGGCTATGGCTACACCTACACCAAGACGGTGCGTCTGGTGCCGGGAAAGCCCCAGATGGTGATCGAGGACAAGCTGACCAACACCGGCAAGAAGCCGATCGATACCACCGTCTACAACCACCACTTTATGACCCTTAGCCCAGGTGAGGAAGCGGTCGAGCTGCAAGCACCTTTCAAGCTAACCAACGCTTGGCCAATGCCCGCCGATGTGGTGAAGTTCGACGGCGGGCGTATGACATATATCCGCGGCCTCACCGGCCAGGAGCAAGTCGCCAGCGACCTGACCGGCTTCGGCCCCTCCCCCAGCGACAACGACTTCCGCATCACCAACACCAAGACCGGCTATGGTGTGCGCCTGCGCGCAAGCCTACCGGTCAGTCGGCTGCTGTGGTGGTCGATCCCTGCCACCATGGGCATCGAGCCCTATATGAACATCAAGCTGACGCCAGGCGAGACCAAGAGCTGGAGCCATACCCTGGACTATTACGGCCCCGGCGATCGCACGTGAGGCTGAATCTCGCACTGGCTGGCGCGCTGCTGGCATCAGTGGCGGCGGCGCAGCCGGTGCAGCCTGTACCCAGCGTCAGTGCACCGGTCAGCGAATTGCTGGCATCCTCGCCCAACATCACCATCAGCAACGGCCAGATCACCGCACGAATAGCCCCACCCGGCGCCACCGCCTTCTACCGCGGCACCCGCTTTGACCAGGCCGGCGTAGTCACCAGTCTGAAGCTGAACGGTCGTGAATTTTATGGCCCCTGGTTCGACCGCACCGCCCCCGAAGTCTTTGACTATGCCTATGACGAGAACCGCGCCATCGTCGCCGGCCCCGACAGCGCCATCAGCGGCCCGGTGGAGGAATTCGCCCCGCTGGATTTTGCACCCCGACCAGGCCTGTTCGTCAAAATCGGCGTCGGCATCCTGCGCCAGCCCGATACCCAGCCCTATGATCACTACCGGCACTACGAGGTCGTGGACACCGGCAAGTGGACCGTCAAAAACAACAAAGACAACGTCCTCTTCACGCAAGTGCTGAAGAATGGCGAAAAGACCTACGTCTACGAAAAGACGCTGCGCCTAGCTCTCGGCTCACCGCGGCTGATTATCGAGCACCGGCTGAAGAACACAGGCAGAAAACCGATCAACACCATTGTCTACGACCACAACTTCCTGCGACTGACGCCAGGAAATGCCGGAACAACAGTGACCTTCCCATTTCGGCTGACCATCGCGACCAACGCGCCGCAGTCCGACCTGATACGCACGGAAGGCCACACCATCACCTATCTCCGGCCGATGAAGTTCAAGGAGCGCATCTCATTTCTCGTCACCGGCTTTGGAACCACCGCCACTGATTACGATATCGCCATCCGCGATACGGCCGGCGGCGGCGTCACCATAAAGGGCGACCAGCCTATCACCCGCCTCAACATCTTCTCGATTGACAAGGTCCAGTCCGTTGAACCCTACATTGCCATTGACATCGCACCAGGTGAAAAAAAACAATGGAGTTTTACTTACAGCTTCAAAACGCTCTGAACTATCGCGGGGGGCAACGGGGGCAAGCCGGCCCGGCTCGTGAACACTCCCGGCATCGCCAGAATAGAGACAAAAAGCCCATTCCGGCGCTGTCGTAGGAGGGATTTTTGGAGGTATAGGTCGTCTCCAGAAAAACCGAACTTACCCACGAAACTTTGCTAATCTAGTGAGATGGAAACGTCGAGTCGCGTTATAGCCGTCCTGCAGAAGTCATTGATGCTTGAGCCCGAGCGGCTCACCCCCACCACCTTGCTGGTGGACGATTTGGGTGTGTCCAGTCTCGACCGCTTCGAGCTGCTGATGGATCTCGAGGAGGAATTCAAGATCGAGATGGACGAGACCGATCTGGTCACCGTCCGCACCGTCGGCGACCTCACCGCCTATATCAAGGCGCGCATTGCCGCCTGACGGCGCTGCCCCTCAGTGGTCCCTCACCGACCCGTCTACCACATCCCACATTTCCGGAAACTGCCATTCCGGAATGCCACGCTCATTGTCGATCAGATGCTCGTCCAGCTCGATCCCCAGCCCCGGCCCGTCGATATTGCCCTTCAGCATAATCGCCCCGCCCGTCATCACCATCGGCTTCTTGATATAGCTCTTGC
>JAPLPI010000031.1 GCA_026400305.1 Alphaproteobacteria bacterium
CCGCTTGTTTCTGAAGTCCAGCATGGCCGCGTCACCGGCTATCTCAAGGCCGGCTTGGAAGAGGGCGCGCGTGCCCTGACTGGCGGCAGCGCGGTGGGTAATCGCGGCTATTTTGTGCAGCCCACCGTGCTGGTGGACACCAGGCCGGACATGAAGGTGGTACGCGAAGAAATCTTCGGGCCCGTGCTGGTGGCGACGCCGTTCAAGGAGGCCGACGACAAGCTGATCGCCGCCGCCAATGACACGGTCTATGGCCTGGCGGCCGGGGTGTGGACCAAGGACTTCGCTAAGGCGAACCAGATCGCAAACCGGCTGAAGGCCGGCACGGTGTGGATCAACTGCTATCACGTCTTCGATTCGGCGCTGCCCTTCGGCGGCTACAAGCAGTCGGGCTGGGGCCGCGAGATGGGCCAGGCGGTGTTGTCCAATTACCTTGAGACCAAGGCGATCACCACCAGCATCAGCTGATTGCCTGCCGCGCCAAAGCTATCTACGTTCCGGCGGTACGTTGGCCCGGAGGGAATGTGAAGCTCGTTTGTCTTTTGGCGCTGGGGCTTTGTGCCGTGCCGGCTTTCGCTGCCGGTATGTTCGAAACCCGGCTGGCACCATCGCCGCTAACCGACGGTACGCGCGTCAATATCACCGGCGAGGGCCGGGCCAGCGCGACGCTGGACGGCAACATGCTGACGCTTACGGGTAAGTTTCAGGGACTGGCGACCAACGCTACTACCGCCGAACTGTATGACGGCATGGGCATCGCGATGCTGGGCCCAAAAGCGTTTGACTTGACTGTGACGCAAGGCTCATCCGGCACCGTGTCGGGCACCGTCGCCCTGACCCCCAATCAAGCAACGGCCCTGCGCGCCGGACACTTCTCGGTGCAGGTCAACAGCCAGAAGGCGCCGGACGGCAATCTCACGGGCTGGCTGCTTCCGCCCCATCCCTTTGCTGGCGAGGATGTGCCGGTCGCCGGTCCCGGCTTCTTGCCGCAATTCGATGTGCCGGGGAAATAAGATGAAAAAGATCTTCGCCACATCTGCTGTCGCGACTGTGCTTCTGGGCGCCAGTGCCCTGGCGCTAGAGAATGGTCCTTTCGTCGCGGACCAGGCGCAGGCAGGACGCGCGCTCTATGTTGCCAGTTGCGCTGGCTGCCACGGCCCCGAATTGAAAGGCGCCGGCGAAGCGCCGCCCTTGACGGGCGCCAGCTTCCTGGCGGCCTGGGGAAACCGCAGCACCGACGAATTCTACAACTTGATCAAGACGTCGATGCCCTATGGCAACGGCGACAGCCTGGACGCCGACACCTATCGCAGGATTGCCGCCTATGTGCTGACCGCCAATGGCGCTACGGCTGGCGGCATGCCGTTTGCCGGCACTGAGGGGGTCAAGATTGCCACCATCGCTGATGGCAAGATGCCGGTGGGCATGGCGGCCGCACCGGCGCTCGCCGCGGCGCGCGAACGGCCCGCTACCTCCTATCCGCCGGGACGTTTCGGCTTGACAGTGACCGGCTCGCTGAAAAGCTATGACCCGGTCACCGATGCCATGCTGGCCCATCCCAAGGATGCCGACTGGTTGATGTATCGCCGCAATTACCAGGGCTGGAGCCATTCGCCGCTCACTCAGGTGACGGCGGGCAATGTGAAGGACCTGCAACTGCAATGGTCCTGGGCGATGAACGAGGGCGGCGCCAGCCAGGT
>JAPLPI010000133.1 GCA_026400305.1 Alphaproteobacteria bacterium
CAATGGAACGAGACCATTGCCGTCAACCTGACCGGCCAGTTTCTGTGCGCGCGCGCCGCCGTTCCCCTGCTCAAGGCGTCGGGCGGCGGCTCCATCGTCAACATGTCATCCGCTGCGGGTCGCCTGGGCTTCCCCCTGCGCACGCCCTACTCGGCATCCCAATTTGGCGTGATCGGACTGACGGCGAGTTGGGCGATGGAACTGGGGCCATCGCATATCCGCGTCAACTCCATCCTGCCCGGCATCGTCGCCGGTGACCGGCAGGAGCGCGTCATCGCCGCCAAAGCCGCGTCCTATGGCCTGGAGCACGAAGCCATGCGCGAGCGGCTGCTTTCCAAGGTCTCACTGCGCAGCATGGTCAGCGCGCAAGACATTGCGCAGCAGATCCTCTTTATTTGTTCACCCGCCGGTGCCCGCATCAGCGGCCAGAGCCTCTCGGTCTGTGGCAACGTCGAACACCTCGGTTAAGCATCCCGCGAACATGCGTCTATAGCAACAAGGAGCACATATGAACAGACATGTCGCCATCGTCGGTGCAGGCTTTATCGGCAGGGCCTGGGCCATTGTTTTTGCACGCGCCGGGTTTTCGGTAGCGGTCTATGACGCGGTCGACACCGCCTTGGCGCAATGCCAGCGCCTGCTGCTAGAAAACATCAGCGACCTCGCAGAGCACGGGCTCATCTCCGAAGCACCCGCCACCGTGCTGGCCCGCATACGCACCGAGACCCCGCTGCCTGCAGCGCTCAAGGGTGCCTGCCTGGTGCAGGAATGCGCCTACGAAACCCTGGAGATCAAGCGCGCGGTATTTGCCGAACTCGACCGCCATGCCGCACCCGACACCATTCTGGCCAGCTCGACTTCGTGGCTCAAGGCATCTGAATTCTCCGAAGGCCTGGCCGGGCGCGCCCGGGTTCTGGTGGCGCATCCGGTTAACCCACCCTACCTGATTCCGCTGGTCGAACTGGCGCCCGCGCCCTGGACGGACGCAGCGGTGCTGGCCAGCGCCAAGACCATTTACCAGGAGGCCGGACAGGTGCCGGTGGTGCTGCACAAAGAAATCACCGGTTTCCTGCTCAACCGCATACAAGCCGCCGTGCTCAACGAAGCGCTCAATCTGTATGCCGATGGCTTTGCCAGCATGGAAGACATGGACCTGGTGCTCAAAAACGGCCTGGGCATGCGCTGGTCTTTCATGGGCCCGTTTGAAACCATAGACCTCAATGCCCCGCAAGGCCTGATGGACTATGCCGATCGCTACGGATCCACCTTCCGCGAGGTGGCCGCCGACCAGGCCACCAACCCCTGGAACCGCGACACGATGGCGCAACTGCATGCCCAGCGCCGCGAAGTCCTGCCGGCCAGGGACTTGCAAGCGCGGGCGCGCTGGCGCGACCGCCGCCTGATGGCGCTGATTGCGCACCAGCGCGACCAGCCGCATTAAGGCTGAACCCAACCCACCGCGCAACGCGCTTTGCGTACATTTTTCTGTAACTTTCCCTCCTAACTTCACACCGGAACGCCCCATGAAAAAATCAAAAAAAATCATCGTCACCTGCGCCGTGACCGGCGCCATCCACACCCCGAGCAT
>JAPLPI010000003.1 GCA_026400305.1 Alphaproteobacteria bacterium
TCAGGCAGCCGGCCGGATAGATGCCGGTCGGATGGAATTGCACGAACTCCATGTCCTGCAGCGGCAGGCCGGCGCGCAGGACCATGGCGTTGCCGTCGCCGGTCTGGGTATGGGCACCGGTGCAGCTCAGATACGAGCGGCCATAACCGCCGGTCGCCATGATCACCTGGTGGGCGCGGAAGCGGTGGATGACGCCGTCATCCAGGTTCCAGGCCATCACGCCGCGGCAGGCTCCGTTTTCCATGATCAGGTCGAGGCCGAAATACTCGATGAAAAAATTGACTTCATGTTTCACGCACTGGCCGTACAAGGTGTGCAGCATGGCATGGCCGGTGCGGTCGGCGGCGGCGCAGGTGCGCTGGACCATGCCCTGGCCGTAATTGGCGGTCATGCCACCAAAGGCACGCTGGTAGATCTTTCCTTCATCGGTGCGGGAGAATGGCATGCCGAAATGCTCCAGCTCGTACACGGCTTCCGGCGCATTGCGGCATAGATATTCGATGGAGTCCTGGTCGCCCAGCCAGTCCGAACCCTTAACGGTGTCGTACATGTGCCAGCGCCAGTTATCCTCGCCCATATTGCCCAGCGACGCAGCGACGCCGCCTTGCGCCGCCACAGTGTGGCTGCGGGTGGGAAACACCTTGGTGATGCAGGCAGTCTTGAGGCCTTGCAGGGCGCATTCCAGCGTCGCGCGAAGTCCTGCGCCACCGGCGCCGACAACGACGACGTCGAACGTGTGGTCAACGATGGTATAGGCGGGCATGAACGTTACCTTTTGAAGAGGGCCCTATAAGGCGGCGATACGAGCGATCGCGAAGATGCAGGTCACTGTTATGGCGATGACGGAGAACCGGATCGCCAGCATCAGGAAAATCTTGGTGCCAGGGGTGTGGATGTAATCGTCCACCACCACCTGTAGCCCCAGATAGGCATGCCACAGTGAGAAGGCGACGAACGCGCCCATAAGGATAGCGTTCCAGGGATGGGCAAGGAACTGCAGGGCGGTGACTTCGCTGGTGCCGGCCAGGCCCAGCATGACGTAACCGAACCACAAGGTCAGCGGGATCAGCGCCACCGAGGTGACGCGCTCATGCCAGAAATGGCCGGTGCCAGAATGGGATGAGCCCATGCCGCGAACTTTGTGCAGCGGCGTTTCAGCGGAATTCATCGCAAATATCCTCCGTGACCGGTCCAAGCGAGGGCGAAGATGGCTACCGCGATCACGATGGAGCCGACTAGGATCATTATGCTGTTGCGCTCGGCCAGGCCCTTTTCAAAGCCATAGCCCAAGTCCCAGGCCAGGTGCCTGATGCCGTTGAGGAAGTGGTAGACCAGTGACCAGGTCAGGCCGAACACAACCAGCAGGCCAATGAGCGTGTCGGACACGTCATGGAAGCTGTTCCACCACTCCGGTCCGTTGGAGATCGACACCAGCCACCATGCCAGGATCACCGCACCCACCGACATGCCGATACCCGTGGCGCGGTGGGTGATAGACGTCGCCATCGTGACCGGCCAGCGATAAATGGTGAGATGGGGAGAAAGTGGACGCGTGGCCTGAGCCGGTTTTTGCGGATTGTCCGCCATGAAAATCTTTCCGGAGGTCGTGGGCGAGATTGGGATTCATATTAGGAGTGCAGAACCTCCAGTCAACTGCGCTTTGCGCGGGTCCGCACTCGCTTTGGGGCGCGGCTTGCGGCAAATTCGCGCCCACGGGGGAAAATGCGCGAAGCAACGGTGAATAGCACAGCCTGGCTGGCCATTCCGGTCGAGGGCATCGCTG
>JAPLPI010000429.1 GCA_026400305.1 Alphaproteobacteria bacterium
AAGTTCTTCCTGTCCCTGCAAGACGACCTGATGCGCATCTTCGGGTCCGAGCGTATGGACGCCATCCTCACCAGGCTGGGACTTGAGCCGGGCGAAGCCATAACCCACCCCTGGGTGAACAAGGCGCTGGAAAAGGCGCAGCAGAAGGTCGAGGCCCGGAACTTCGAAATCCGCAAGAACATCCTGAAATACGACGACGTTCTGAACGACCAGCGCCGCGTGATCTTCGATCAACGCAAGGAGATCATGTCGTCGGATGACGTCTCCGACCAGATCGCCGACTTCCGCGAGGAAGTTGTGGAGACCCTGGTGGAACGCCACATCCCCGAAAAGGCCTATGCCGAGCAATGGGACGCGGTGGGCCTGCAGGACGAAGTGCGCAGCATCTTCGGCGTCGAACTGCCCGTCGTGGAATGGACCAAGGAAGAAGGCATCGCCGACGAGGAGGTGCGCGAGCGCATCCAGAAGGCCGTGGAATCCCGGGCCGCCGCCCGCGCCGCCGACTATGGCGTCGAGGTGATGCGATATGTCGAAAAGGCCATCCTGCTGCAGACCCTGGACCATAACTGGCGCGAGCACATCGTGGACCTGGACCATCTGCGCCAGTATGTTGCCCTGCGCGGCTACGGCCAGCGCGATCCCCTGAACGAATACAAGGGCGACGCCTTCGAGCTGTTCCAGAAACTGCTGGTCAAGCTGCGCACCGAAGTGGTGCGCCAGCTGATGAACGTCCAGATCCAGACCGGCCAGGTACCGCCGCTGGAGCAGACGCCCCTGCCCGACATGTACGCCTCCCACATCAATCCACTGACCGGCGAAAATGAAATGGAAGTGGCGGGCGCCAATCCCGACGACGGGGTTGTGGATCCCAACAATCCCAAGACCTGGAGCATGACCCAGCGCAATGCGCCCTGTCCGTGCGGGTCAGGCCGTAAGTACAAGCATTGTCACGGCGCGTTGACCTGATCGCCGCTTTCACGCGTACTCCTCGTTCAAGGGGATGAGTCCGTGCTGACAGAGCATCAATCCGGCGGAAAACTGGTCTGGGTGGATATCTACAATCCCACCAATGAGGAGATCGGCCAGGCCTGCACCAAATACGGCTTGGACATCCCGCCCCGCGACCAGCTAGAGGAGATCGAATTCTCCAGCCGTCTCCAATATGAGGACGAAGTCTTCACCATCTCGGTGCCGGTGACGCCCCATAGCAAGAATGGCGACGAAGACGTCACCTCGCCCCTGGGCTTCGTCCTGACCAAGGACCTTCTGGTGACGGTGCGCTTCGCCCAACTTCACACTTTCGAGGCAATCACCGAGCGGGTGAACCGCACCCCCCGCGGCGCCCCGGACATATTCCTGGTGATCCTGGAAGCCATGATCGATTACAGCGCCGATCGGCTGGAGGAATTGCGCGCCGAGGCGCTCAAGATTTCCCAGCGCATCTTCCACAAGAACATGCAGGACCTGCAGAAGAAAAAGGTCGCCCGCGTCAACCGCATGCTCCGCGAGACGCTTGTGGAGATCGGCGACATGGGCGAGCGGCTGTCACATATCCGCGACACACTGCTAGTCCTGCAGCGCGCCGTGCCATTCATCGCCGAACACTGCGATGAATGGCTGGATGCCACCGTGAAGGCGCGGCTGAAAACCGCCGTCAGCGACGTGCAGTCGCTGAACGAATATGAAGTTCACCTCACCGACAAGATCCAGTTCCTGCTGGATGCCGACCTTGGATTCATCTCCACCGAGCAGAACGACCTGTTCAAGATCATGACTATCTGGTCCATCGTAGGAATCCCGCCGGTGCTGGTGGCGGGCATTTACGGCATGAATTTCAGGTTCATGCCCGAGCTGATTCTGCCCTACGGCTACCCCCTGGCGCTGATCTTGATCGCGGTCAGCGCCCTGCTTCCCTTGATGTGGTTCAAATGGAAGGGTTGGTGGGAGTAGTTTTCCCACTACTCTGTCACACCCTTGATATTACAGAAATTTCACCTTGGGCTAATTTAGCTACCGCGCGGGGCTTATAACCAGCGCACAATTTTGAAGGGGATCCCATCGTGCACTTGGCCAAATTTTTGGCGACGGCTGCGTCCGTGTGCCTCGTTGGTTCCACCACCGTTCCGATTCTGCCGGCATTCGCCGCCTCTATCGACAGTAAGACGGCCCAGAAACAGGCCGAGATTCCCACCTGCGGCCATAAGATCGGAACCTTGGCGGTGCGCGAGCCCGACACGCGGTGGTGGGAAGGTCTGGGCCTGGTATCACCGGAAGCGCTTCTGAAGGTGTTCGTGATGAAGTCCGGCTGCTTCACTCTGGTAGACCGCGGCAAAGCTTTTGAAATGGCGCAGCAGGAACGCGCCCTGGCTCCCGGTGGAACCCTGCAGGGCGGCGCCAATATCGGCGCCGGCCAGGTCCGCGCCGCGGACTATATCCTGGTGCCCGACATCGCCTCCAAGAAAGGCAATTCCGGCGGTACCAATGTAGGCGGCCTTCTGGGCGGCTTCAGGGGGGGCTTTGCCGGCGCCATCGTGTCAAACATCAACGTGTCCTCCAAGACGGCGGACGTGGTCCTAACCGTCACCAATGTTCGCACCAGCGAGCAGCAGGCGATTGCACAGGGCCATGGTTCCAAAACCGATGTCGGTTTCGGCGTGGGCGGCGGCGGATTCGGGCTGGGTGGCTTCGGCGCGGCCGGAATTTCCAATTACCAAAATACTGCAATCGGCCAAGTCGTCATCCTGGCCTATATAGATGCCTACACAAAGCTGGTTGGCGAGATGGGCGGTCTTTCCACAAATGCGAAGGCAGACGCGCCGGCGCAAACGAAAAGAGCAAGGTTCTCAAGCCGCTGGAAGCCGGAACAATTCTCTATCCCACCGGCACCAAGGACGGCATTTGGGTTCGGGCGGGATGACGTTGAGCAGCCCAGCCGGGCCCTCGAAGCAGGTGAACTTGACGTCCGAGAAGGTGGGCGCGATCACCGCGCGGTCGAAGGCGTCGGGATCCTCGATCGCGGCCGCGCCCAGCCACTCAGCGCCCGTGCGGGTCTTGCCGAAGCCGCGGCCAGCCATGACGCCCAACTCCGTCCAGTCGCCGTCCGGCGCGATCTGGTTGAAGTCTCGGACGAAGTTGGCAACAAGGGCTGGGTGTCACAGCTCTCCATCGCCAACTACAAGTAAGGAGCGGTCCGCAATAGACGGACGAAATGATCCTGTGGCTCATTTCGAGCGACTAGCGCTTCGAGTTTGTGCGAGCGGCCGCATCAATAAAAAACGGACCGGCCATCACCGGCGGTTGCACCGGGCCTTTTTGCGCGGTTCCAAGCTGTCAAAGATTGCGGCCCATTCCTAGTAATTTGGCGCGGCGCTGGCGCAGCAGCTCCTCGCCGGAAATTCCGTCCATTTCCTTCAGGCTGGCCGCGATCTGGTCGGCCACGGCTTCGATTGTTTCAGCGGGCGCGCGGTGCGCCCCGCCCACGGGCTCTTCCACGATGCCGTCGATGATCTTCAGCTCCAGCAAATCCTGGGCGGTGATCTTCAGCGCCGTGGCGGCTTCCTGCGCCTTGTCGGCTCTGCGCCACAGGATGGAGGCGCAACCCTCGGGCGAGATCACCGAATAAATGGCATGTTCCAGCATATAGACGCGGCTGGCCGCTGCGATGGCGATGGCCCCGCCCGACATGCCTTCGCCGATTATGGTGGCGATGAAGGGCGTCTTGATCGACAGCCCCGCCTGGATGGAACGGGCGATGGCTTCGGCCTGGCCGCGTTCTTCCGCAGACACACCCGGATAGGCGCCAGCTGTATCGCAGAAGCTCAGAACCGGCAGGCCAAATCGGTCGGCCAGTTCAAAGATGCGAACCACCTTGCGATAGCCTTCCGGCATGGCAGAGCCGAAATTGTGCTTGATGCGGCTTTGGGTGTCGTTGCCCTTTTCCTGGCCGATAAAGGCGACAGGGCGGCCGCGGAAACGCGCCAGCCCCGCCACCACCGCCTGGTCTTCGCCAAAGCTGCGGTCGCCGGCCAGCGGCGTGAAATCTTCCAGAATTTGGCGGGCGTAATCGAGGAAATGGGGGCGGCCCGGATGACGCACCACCTGCACCTTCTGCCAGGGCGTCAGCCGCGCATAGGTGTTGGCCACCAGCGTGCCGGCGCGCGACTGCAGGCTGGCGACTTCGCCATCAATGTCCATGCTGGGGTCTTCCTCAGCGAGCTTGCGCAGCTCGACGATCTTTCCTTCCAGCTCGGCAATGGGACGTTCAAATTCCAGGTAATGCATGGCTCAAATAACCCAACGGAACGGGAAAATGACACAGGAATTCGCGAAAGGGAATACCTAAATAACCATTTGTTTCCATAATGTTAGCGAGACTTCTTGACGGCCTTGGCCAGTGGATGGGCCCCCCGCATCACCTGGGTCAGCCGATCACGTGCCACATGGGTATATATCTGGGTGGTCGCGATATCGGCATGACCCAGCAGTGTCTGGACGCTGCGCAGGTCCGCGCCCCCCTCCACCAGGTGGGTGGCGAAGGCGTGGCGCAGAACATGCGGCGACACTTTTTCCGGGTTCAGACCGGCCTTGAGCGCCAGCCCCTTGAGCAACTGGTGAAAACGTCGGCGGGTGAGAAAACCGCCTTTGC
>JAPLPI010000022.1 GCA_026400305.1 Alphaproteobacteria bacterium
CTCGTCGCGCAGCGCCTGGTACACTTCCTCCTTCGACTTGAAGTAGTTGTAGAAAGTCCCCGAGGCGAGCGGCGTGGCGCGGATGATGTCGCGCACGGTGGCGGCGGCAAATCCCAGCTGGGCAAAGACGGTGCGCGCGGCGGCCAGGATGGTCTCGCGGTTCTGCGCCTTGGTCAGTTCGCGGCGGCCTGCTGGTGTCGGCTTGGGCTCCATCCCGGGAACTTGCGCGGTTCGTGACACGCCGTCAATTTGCCGTGCCGATGGCGTCGGTCAATTTTGCAAAACCATCACGCGCCAGGCAGGCCAGCAATTCGCGCTTGATGCGTCTCACCAGCCCCGGACCGTGGAAGGCCAGCGCGGTATAAAGCTGCACCAGCGAAGCCCCGGCCCGGATCTTGGCATAGGCGTCTTCGCCGGAGGCGATGCCGCCGACACCGATCAACGTCACCGCACCACCCAATCTTTGATGCATCTGCGCCAGCACCAAGGTCGAAGGAGCCAGAAGCGGCTTGCCCGACAGCCCGCCGGTTTCGCCCGCATGTGCGGATTTCAGCGGCGGCCGTGCAATTGTCGTGTTGGAGACGATCAGGCCCTCGATGCCGCTGGCGCGCACCACTTGTGCGATCTCGTCCAGCGCATGCGCGTCCAGGTCGGGTGCGATCTTGAGCAGGATGGGCTTGTAACCACCCTTCATGCGCGCCGCGATCATCGTGTCCAGCAGGCGCGTCAACTCTTCGCGGTTCTGTAGGCCGCGCAGGCCCGGCGTGTTGGGCGAAGACACGTTGACGGTGACGTAATCGGCCAGCGGCGCCAGCACCGCAAAGCCGCGGGCATAATCAGCGATGCGATCTTCGCTGTCCTTGTTCGCGCCGATATTGATGCCGACAATGCCTTTGCCCTTGCGACGTTCCAGGTTCCTGGCTGCTTCCAGGCTGCCGCCATTGTTGAAACCCATGCGGTTGATCACCGCGCCGTCTTCGCTCAAACGAAACAGGCGCGGCAGCGGATTGCCCGCCTGCGGCCTGGGTGTGACGGTGCCGCATTCCACAAAACCAAAGCCGAACTTGGCCATCGCGTCCGGCACATCGGCATTCTTGTCGAAGCCTGCGGCCAGGCCGACCGGATTGGGAAAATTGAGGCCGAAGGCGCTGACCGCCAGCCGCGCGTCATCGAGCGCTGGCGATGGGATCAGCGGGCCTGCGACAGCCGCCAGCTTCAAGGTGGCGCGATGCGCGGTTTCCGCGGGCAGCTGCCGCAGCAGTCCGGCGCCAAGATCGAATGGCGACATGCAACTCCCTCTGGACGGCCCCCGCTGGACGTAAAGTCGACCCGCTCTTACCACAGGAATATAACCGCAGTGTCCGGTTTTCTTCCTATGCTGACCCACCCGCAAATCTGGCGCGCCATCGATGCCATTGCCGTCCGGCACGGCCTGTCGCCGTCGGGCCTGGCCAGGCACGCCGGACTGGATCCCACGACTTTTAACAAGTCCAAGCGCGACGCCGCCAATGGAAAGCTGCGCTGGCCCTCCACCGAAAGCCTGGCCAAGGTGCTGGCCGCCACCGGCGCCAGCCTTGATGAATTCACTGCCCTGGTGGGCGAAGGCTGCGCGGTCCGCACCCGGATGGTGCCCCTGATCGGCATGGTCCAGGCCGGCAACGCAGGCTTCTTCGACGATTCGGGCTTTCCCGCCGGCCCGGGCTGGGAAGACATCGCCTTCGTCCATCGCATCATCTGGGCGAGCCAGTAGCTACTTCAGAGAATAGCTGTAGTCGGGTTTCTTGCGGCTCTTCCATAATGTCAGCAGCGATTTTTCAAGGCTCGCGCGATCCGCGAAAGTGCAGGCGCCATCCTTGCCCTTGCGCGTACCGGACACGCGCGCAAACCGCGCATCGCGATCGCAATCGGGGCGAATTTCCTCCGCGCTTTTCTGTCCGGTGACAATGAGCAGGCCGTAATAACGCAGATTGGCGCCGGCAACGGTGTGATCCAGCGCAGCTGCTCCATAGACCAGAACGTTCGACGGCGCGCCAGGCAGCGGAAACAGGGCCAGCTGAAACCCCTGGCCGAAATCGCTGCCCCGGTCGGTCTGGGTCAGAAGGTAGCGGCCGCGCGCTACCTTCTTCAGCGCGTAATTGGTCTGCTTGCCGTCGGTGGATATCGCGGTGACTGCGCCGTCGGCGAAGGGCTGCAGTGATTTGATATTATGATAGGGGAGATTGACCGTCTGCCAGCAACCCGCTGTCAGAAAACCAATCAGAACAGTAAGAGGCACGAGTTTCCGCAAACTTTGCTCCTAGTCGGGAAAGCCCTGATACTTGCGGACCCGCGACTCGAACGCATCATGCGCGCCCGCGTTCAACAGACCAAGCAATTCTCCCGCGCGCGTCTGGATTTTTTTCTCGTAAGCGGTGGCGGCCGAGCCGGATTGCGCGGCATGGAACTCCGCCATAATGCGGGCGCGGTATTTCTCGGGATCGAAGCCGGCCAGCGACAATCCGATCTGGTAATGCACAGCAACATTGTCCGGCGCGGTTCTCACCGCCAGGTCGAACATAGCAATGCCGTCCGCCTCGGTCGCGCCATACACATGCCTCGCCAGGAAGGCGCCACCGGCGCGCACCACCTCGATTTGCCAGCCACCCAGCGCCGAGATGGCATAGGGATTGGTGGGATCGGCCAGGAACGCCAGGTTCAGCGCGGTCTTGGACTGGTTGGGCGTATCCTTGATGCGGGCGCGGATGGTGCCCAGGATGCGCGACTGGTAGCCCAGCGACACCGCCAGCCAGATCTGGCCATAGGCATTATGCGGATCGGCAGCGATGGCGGCGCGCGAAAGTTTCTCCGCACGCAGCAGGCAGGCCATGCAAGGTGTATCGCGCAACACCTCATCGGCCAGCACGGCGCGCGCCGCGATGGCCAGGCCCTGTGCGTTATTCGAAGCCACGCCCATCTTTGCGGCCTGTTCATAGTCGCCGCGGGTGTAGACGGCGAAGATGTCCTCCGTCGTGGAAGCGCACGTCAGCGATGGCACCAGCAGCATCAGTGCAAATAACGCTGCTTTCATTTCAAGAACTCGCCCGCCAGCGCGGCGCGGATCATCGCCGATGTCTGGGCCGTACCGAACAGCGCGGCAAAGGAACCGAAACGCGGACCCTGGCTTTGGCCCAGCAGCACTTCGTACAGCGCCACGAACCAGGCGCGCAGCGGCTCGAAGCCATGTGCCTTGCCCACTTCATACACCACATCCTGCACGACCTTGCCGTCGCGCTCGTCGCCCAGCGCATCCAGCTTTCCGGCCAGATCATCCAGCGCAGCACGCTCCTTGTCGGCGGCAGCGCGGAACACTTTGGCCGGCTTCACGAAGTCCTGGTAATAGCGCTGCGCAAAGTCGACCAGCTTGTCCAGGCCCCGATTGGTCTGCGGCGACACGGGTTCCGACGAATAAGCGCGGATAAAACCCCACAAGACGTCGCGATTGTGCGCGTTGGAGGCTGAGACCAGATTGAGCAGCAACGCGAAGCTGACCGGATACCGCTCGTCCGGCACCTTGCCGCCATGAATGTGCCAGACCGGATTTTCCAACCGCTGCTCATCCGTCGTCTCCGGCGCATGATAAGCGCCTAGGAAGGCGATGTATTCGTCCACCGCCTTGGGGATAACGTCGAAGTGCAACTTTTTGGCGGTGCGCGGCTTCTGGAACATGAACAGCGCCAGGCTCTCCGGCGAACCATAACTCAGCCAGTCGTCCAACGAGATACCGTTGCCCTTGGACTTTGAAATCTTCTGGCCCTGATCGTCCAGGAACATCTCATACATGTACTGCTCGGGCGGGGTACCGCCGGCGATCTTGCAGATCACCGTGTAGAGCGGCGCCTGGGACAGGTGGTCCTTGCCATACATCTCGTAATCCACGCCCAGCGCGGCCCAGCGCATACCCATGTCGGGCTTCCATTGCAGCTTGCAGTGGCCGCCGGTGACCAGCACGGTTTCTTCGCTGCCGTCTTCCTCGATATAGGTAATGGCGCCCTTATCGACATCGTGCGCCACCACCTTGGCCAGTAGCACCTTGCCGCTGCGCGGGGACACCGGCAGGAACGGCGAATAGGTCTGCTGCCGCTCTTCGCCCAATGTCGGCAGCATCACCGCCATGACCTTGTCGTAGTTGGCAAGAATTTTCAGCAGCGCTTCGTCGAAGCGGCCCGACTTGTAGGTGGCGGTCGAGGAATAGAACTCGTAGCGGAAGCCGAACCTGTCCAGGAAGGCGCGCAGACGCGCATTCATGTGATGGCCAAAGCTCTCATGGGTGCCGAAGGGATCGGGGATTGCGGTCAGCGGCTTGCCCAAGTGTGCCGTCAGCATGTCCTGCTTGGGAAGGTTGTCCGGCACCTTGCGCAGCCCGTCCATGTCGTCGGAAAAGGCGATCAAATGGGTGGGGACATCGCTAATAGTCTCGAAGGCGTGGCGCACCCAGCTGGTGCGGGCGACCTCGCCGAAGGTGCCGATATGGGGCAGGCCCGAGGGGCCGTAGCCGGTCTCGAACAACACCCTTTGGATGGGATTGGACCCCGATTTGCGGGCCTCCACGCGCGCCAGCAGCTTGCGGGCCTCCTCAAAGGGCCATGCTTTGGCGGCAAGCGCCTGCTGCGTCGTCACTTTCACGGCAAAATACACCCTTCGCTAGGATTGGTTTAAGCGTTTCGAAAGGGCGCGAAAGCTAAGCTTTGGCAAGAATTTGCGCAACGTCTGTTGAAATTCCGCCACAGGAAAATAAAGCCGATCCGGTATTCGCAGGACGCATCGATGTCCTATACACGCTGGGGCGCCATTATTTTTCCCTGCCCTTCGCCATTCTTTGCGTCACCGACACCGGCCTGGGTGTACCCGAAGAAATCTCGCATCTGCTGTTCAAGCCCTTCACCCCCGGCGACAGTTCCTATGCGCGCAAGGAAAAGGGCGCTGGCTTGGGGCTTGCGGTGGCCAAGCACGTGATCGAACAGGTGGGCGGCGAAATCGATTTTACCAGCAAGCCGGGCGAAGGCGCCCAGTTCTTCTTCACCCTGCCCGTTTCCGGCGCCGCACGCGGCGATAAAGGCCAGTTCGCCGCGCCCGCGGGGCTGACATTGCTGCTGTTCACCCGCATCCCGGCCGTGGCCGATACATTGGCCAACCTGCTGGTGCCCTTCGGTAACCACGTGGTGCGGGTCGGCAGCATGGCTGAAGCGGCGGAACGTGCCGGCAAGGAAAGTTTTGACGCCATCATCACCGGCGCCGGCGATATCGACATGCTGGCGGCCTCGCCCGGCGTGAAGGCGCCGCTGATGGCGGTGCTGCTGCGCGGCGACCGCGCTCCGGCTGCCACCGACCTGGTGTTGCACTAGCCGCTGGACGCGGCGCAGCTCTACCGCGCCCTGACAGAGATCAACCTACATGAAGGCGAGGACGGGGACGCGCCCCCCCCGCCGCCATCGATCCGGTCATCTTCGGTACCCTGAAAAATCGGTAGGCGTGAAGACGCTGGTGGAAATCCTGCAATGCTACATCGTCATCGTCGCGCAGCTAACCAATGAGCTGGCTTAGGCCTGTAGCGAAGAAAAATGGGGCGAGGCCGAACGGCTGGCCCAGGGCATCATGGGCGCGGCCGGCGGGCTGGGCCTGGCCGCCATCACCCAGGCGGCGCGTGATTTTTCCCGCATGGCGCGTGAAGGCGAAAATCACTCTGAGCTGCGCAACGCCGCCCAGATCGTGGTGGCCGAATATATCCGCGCGAGACAAGCGCTGAGCCACCTTTATCCGGACGTTGCCTAGAATAAATCGCTACGCTTTTGGCGCCCCGCGCTTCAATATCGCGCGCCGATGGATTCCCTTTCTTCCCTCATTGCCCTTGTTCCCGCGCCGCCCGGCGCGGCGATCGCGCGCGCCGATGGCGCGACTGAGCGCATCGAGCTGCGTGATGCCCGAGCTCTGTTCGAAACCGGCAATGTGCTGGTCGCCCATGGCGGCTTTGTCGCCGGGCGACTGGGCACGCGCGCGGAAACCATGCTATTCGACGTGCTGGAGGTGTTCGCCTTTGTGCGCCCCGGCCTGCCGTTCGTGCCCAGTGCGCTGGGACTGGCGCGGGCACTAGGACTTGCCGTGCCGCAATCGCCGGAGCAATCGGCCCGGACGCTGCATGCCATCGCCCGCGCGCTTCTGGATGAAGTCGCGGCGCGGCCGCAGGATGTGCGCGAGGCGCTGGCACCTTTGGTGGGCACTTTGGATCGCGCAGGGTGGCGCTGGGCGCCGCTGTTGAAATCCATCGTCGGTGAGGTGCCGCACGGATCGCCTATCGCGGGGCTAGAAGCCTGGCGCGGCCTGGCGCAATGGGAAGACGAGGCGCCGGTGGGCGATCCGGGCACCCAGAGCGTGGAGCCGGCGGAAGCCCGCGCCCGGCTGTCGCGCATGGTCGGCGTGGCGCGGCCGCAGCAGGCGGCCTATAGCGATGCCGCCACCTATGCCTTCGGCCCACGCGAACAGGCGGGCGCACCGCGCGTCGCCCTAGTAGAAGCGGGCACCGGCACGGGCAAGACCCTTGGCTATCTGGCGCCCGCCAGCGTGTGGGCGGAGAAGAACGGCCCGGGCCTGTGGATCAGCACTTATACCCGCAACCTGCAACGCCAGATCGTGCAGGAAATTTCCCATCTGTGGCCCGATCCGGTGGAGCGCGCCGACAAGGCGGTGGTGCGCAAGGGCGCCAATCATGCCCTGGTGATCGCGCAAGCCAGCGCAGACTGGCTGAGCACAGACGAGACCACCGACACACCCAATGAGCGGCGACTGCGCTATGTCTTCGACGAAGGCCATCACCTGTTCGACGCCGCCGACAGCGGTTTCTCGGCGTCCCTGTCGGGCCGCGAGATGACGGAGCTACGGCGCTGGATCCGCGGGCCCGAAGGCCGCGCCCATACCCGCATGCGCGGGCTAGAAGAACGGCTGAAAGACCTGATCGCCGATGATGACGCCGCGCAAAAGGCTCTGGATGAAGCGGTGCAGGCCTCCAGCGCCCTAGCGGGCGAAGGCTGGACCACCAGATTGGGCAGCGGCCCGCGCGGGCCCGGTGAAGTGTTCCTCGCCGCCGCTTACCAACATGTCCGCGCCCGCAGCCGAGACGAGAATTTCTATTCCCTGGAAGCCGACACCCAGCCCATGAGCCCCGAGATGCTGCAGGCCGTCAGCGGCTTGTCGCACGACCTCAAGCGCATCGCCGATCCGCTGAAGGAACTGGCGCGCCTCTTGCGCAAGAAGATGAACGACAAGACCACCGAGTTAGAGCCCTACACCAAGGCGCGGCTGGATGCGGCGGCGCGCGGGCTGGACCGCCGCGCCAAGGCCGTCCTGCCGGCCTGGATCCAGATGCTGGAAACACTGGTGAATGGCGAGATCGCCGAAGAGTTCGTGGATTGGTTCGAACTGGCCCGCGAGGATGGCCGCGACGCCGATATCGGGCTGGAACGCCACTGGATCGATCCCACCAAGCCCTTGTCCACCGCCGTGCTGGAAACCGCGCATGGCGCGCTGATCACATCGGCCACCTTGCGCGACAACGGCGGCGATCATGATGACCATTGGGCCAGCGCTGAAGTGCGCACCGGCGCCAGCCATCTGCCCCAGCCTGCGCGGCGCGCCCATTTCGGCTCGCCCTTCCTGTATGAGGACCAATCGCGCGTTTTCGTGGTCACCGATATTGCGCGCCGCGATCCCGATGCGCTGGCTATGGCCTACCGCGAACTCTTTCTGGCGTCGGGCGGCGGGGCTCTGGGACTGTTCACTGCGGTGCGCGCCTTGCGCGATACCGGTACGCGTATCGCCGAACCCTTGGCCAGTGCGGGCTTAACTCTGTATGCCCAGCACATGGACCGGCTGGACACCGGCGCGCTGGTCGATCTGTTCCGCGCCGAGGAGAATGCCTGCCTGCTAGGAACCGACGCCCTGCGCGACGGAGTGGACGTGCCGGGGCGATCACTGCGGCTGGTGGTGTTCGACAAGGTGCCCTGGCCCAAGCCCACCATCCTGCATAAGGCGCGGCGGGCCAAGTTCGACAAGGGCTACGACGACCTGATTACCCGCTTCCGGCTGAAGCAGGCCTTCGGGCGGCTGATCCGGGGACCGCAGGACAGGGGCTGCTTTGTGATTCTGGAAGGAGCCACCCCCAGCCGGCTGCTGACCGCTTTTCCGGAGAAATCCCCGGTCAAACGCTGCGGCCTGGCCGAGGCGATTGGGGATATCCGGGCATTCCTGGGTGAGCCGGCCGTGACCCACGCCCCCACCCCCCTTATAACCGGGTAATGGCTGCCACCGTTGAAACCCAGATTCCCGCCGATGTGAGCTATGGCCGCTTCTCGACCGGCATCCTGCCCAGCCATGTCCTGAAGCAGCTGCTGGACCAGGGCCGCGAGATCGCCGCGTCCGAGCCATTTGCGCCGGGCCAGATCCAGCCCGCCAGCATCGATCTTCGGCTGGGCGCCGTTGCCTATCGCGTTCGCGCCAGCTTCCTGCCCGGCCCAGCCGCCACGGTGGCGGACAAGCTCAGGACCGTGTTCATGCACGAGGTCGACCTGACGAACGGCGCGGTGCTGGAAGCGGGCAGCGTCTATATCGTGCCGCTGCTGGAACGCGCCGAATTCTCCGCGCGGATTTCCGGCGGCGCCAATCCCAAAAGCTCCACCGGCCGCATCGACGTCTTCACCCGTCTGATCACCGATTACGCCCCCAGCTTCGACCGTATCGAACCCGGGTATCGCGGCCCGCTCTATGCCGAGATCTGCCCCCAGACCTTCCCGGTACTGGTGCGCAAGGGTTCGCGCCTGAACCAGCTGCGCATCCGCCATGGCTCGCCCAGCTTCAGCGACACAGCGCTGCGCCGCCTGCACGAACAGGCGCCCTTGGTGGACGGCGATCCCAACATCAATGACGGCCTAGCGCTGTCGATCGATCTCAAGGGCAGCGCCGACATCGGCAAGCGCATTGGTTTTCGCGCCAAGAAGCACACCGGCCTGATCGACGTGGACAAGGTCGGCCTGCTGGACCCGGCTGATTACTGGGAGCCCATCGAAGCCAACGCGCGCGGCGACATGGTGCTGGATCCGGACGAGTTCTACATCCTGGTTTCGCGCGAACGAGTCGCAATACCGCCCGACCATGCCGCCGAGATGGTGCCATTCAACCCGCTGGTGGGCGAATTTCGTGTTCACTATGCCGGTTTCTTCGATCCGGGCTTCGGCTATGAGGCAGGTAAGCCGCCTTGCGCGCGCGGCGTGCTGGAAGTGCGCTCCCGCGAGGTTCCGTTCATCCTGGAACATGGCCAGGTGATCGGCCGGCTGGTGTTCGAGCGGCTGACCGATCCGCCGCCGGAAGGTTATGGCGAGGGGCTGGGTTCCAATTACCAGCGCCAGGGCCTGAAGCTCTCCAAGCATTTTCGCAGCGCTTAGCGCCAAACCTCGTAACAATTGTTGCGAAAAACCCACATCACCCGCCAAAGCATCGCCAAAGCCCCGTGCGGCATTGCAAAACCATTGCGCAAGACCGTGTCTCCAGCACAGTTACCGTCACTTGCGGACGGACGGTTTGGGGAAACCCCGCAAGCGATTGGAAGTCGGAAATGGGGTCCGGTTCCAGTGGTCCAATTTGAATGGGGCAGTGAGAGG
>JAPLPI010000163.1:0-2456 GCA_026400305.1 Alphaproteobacteria bacterium
AGGCCGTCGAGGCCGTCGTCGCGCACCTCAAGGCCTCTGCCAAGCCCACCCAGGATCCGAAGGAGATCGCCCAGGTCGGCACCATCAGCGCCAACGGCGACGCCGAGATTGGCAAGCTCCTCGCCGACGCCGTGCAGGTGACGCTGGGCCCCCAGGGCCGCAACGTGGTGATAGACAAGAGCTTCGGCGCTCCGCGCACCACCAAGGACGGCGTGACCGTGGCCAAGGAAATCGAACTGGCCGACAAGTTCGAGAACATGGGCGCCCAGATGGTGCGCGAAGTGGCCTCCAAGACCAATGACATCGCCGGCGACGGCACCACCACCGCCACCGTTCTGGCCCGCGCCATCGTGCGCGAAGGTTCGAAGTCGGTTGCGGCTGGCATGAACCCGATGGACTTGAAGCGCGGCATCGACCAGGCGGTGGAAGCCGTCGTGGCCGACCTCAAGAAGCGCTCCAAGAAGGTCAAGTCGAACGACGAAATCGGCCAGGTCGGTACGATCAGCGCGAACGGCGACAAGGAAGTGGGCGACATGATCGCCAAGGCGATGGCCAAGGTCGGCAACGAGGGTGTCATCACCGTTGAAGAAGCCAAGGGCCTGGTCACCGAGCTGGATGTCGTGGAAGGCATGCAGTTCGACCGCGGCTATATCAGCCCCTACTTCATCACCAACCCGGACAAGATGGTGGCGGAACTGAACGACGCCATGATCCTGATCCACGAAAAGAAGCTGACCAGTCTGCAGCCGATGCTGCCGATCCTGGAAGCGGTTGTTCAGTCGGGGCGCCCCCTTCTGATCATCGCCGAGGAAATCGAAGGCGAAGCCCTAGCCACCCTGGTGGTCAACAAGCTGCGCGGCGGCCTGAAGGTCTGCGCCGTCAAGGCGCCGGGCTTCGGTGACCGCCGCAAGGCCATGCTGGAAGACATCGCCACCGTCACCGGCGGCCAGGTCATCAGCGAGGACATCGGCATCAAGCTCGAGAATGTGAAGATCGAGATGCTGGGCAAGGCCAAGAACGTCAAGATCGACAAGGACAACACCACAATCATCGACGGCGCCGGCAAAAAGGCAGACATCCAGAGCCGCGTGGCGCAGATCAAGGTACAGATCGAAGAAACCACCAGCGATTACGATAAGGAAAAGCTGCAGGAACGCCTGGCCAAGCTGGCCGGCGGCGTTGCAGTGATCCGCGTCGGCGGCGCCACGGAAGTGGAAGTCAAGGAGCGCAAGGACCGCGTCGATGACGCGCTGAACGCCACCAAGGCGGCCGTGGAAGAAGGCATCGTGCCGGGCGGCGGTACCGCCCTGCTGTATGCAGCCAAGGCGCAAGCTGCACGACCAGAAGTCGAGCACCTATGGCTACAACGCCCAGACCGGTGAATATCAGGACTTCATCGAAAACGGTATCGTGGACCCGACCAAGGTAGTTCGCGTGGCGCTGCAGAACGCGGCCTCGGTCGCGGGCCTGCTGATCACCACCGAAGCCATGATCACCGACCGTCCGAAGAAGGACGCGGGCCCCTCCATGCCCGGCGGTGGCGGCGGTATGGGCGGCATGGGCGACATGGACTTCTAAGGTCCTGACGTTCAGTCACTTCAGAAATGCGAAGGGCCCGGTCGAAAGACCGGGCCTTTTATTTTTCAACCCGATCTTCCGGACGGTTTAAAAAAACCGCAGGATTTGAGTGACAATAGTTACAAAACGTCTCGGCCAACAGTCTATCGTCGGTCTGCATCTTAACAACAGACTTCGTCTGTTGTTCTCTCAGAAGAAAATAGCCGTCTCGTTTTTTCTCCAATTCGTATTTCATAGTATTTCCGAATATGCTGTCTATCAGCAGGACAACGTCCTCAATCTGTCGTTGTCCGGGCGCGGCGGTGTGGTTAAGCTGTGGCCATGGCGGAACAGCTGCAGCGAAAGTTCCTGAGGTTCCTTGGGGCGTTCAGTGCCCTGATGATCGCGGTCAGCATGGCCTCGGCCGATGTGGGCGCGGCGGCCAAGAATCATGTCGCCCACAAGAGCTCTGCGCACCACAAGAAGGCTGCGGTGACCTCGGGCAAGAAGCATGGCAAGGGCCGGGTCGCCAAGACGGCCAAGGCTAAGCCGGTCCAGCAGGCGGTGATCACCGTCAAGCGGCACGAGGACGCCCCCGACTTCGACTTCCAGCCCCGCATCCAGGAGGCCCAGGCCCTGGCCGCCAAGCAGCCGGTGCTGCCCGGCGACATGGTGGTGAGCGGCAACCAGCTGACCAGCTTCAACTGGGTGCTAGTGGTAGGTGAGAAGACCGGGCCGCTGACCGTGCTCCACACGAACGAACAGGGGCGCAACGACCAGCGCATGATCGTCACCTGGCCGGTCAACAACTACCTCAACACCAAGTTCTCGGTGGCCGATGCCGCCCATCCCGCCGGCGGGCTTATCGTGTTCGCCCAGCGCCGCCCGGTGCGCGGCAC
>JAPLPI010000163.1:2491-15333 GCA_026400305.1 Alphaproteobacteria bacterium
TCATATTCCGCCGACCTGGACACCCATAAGATGCGCGATGCGGGGCTGGACTATCTGCGCACGCTGGAGCACATGGCGTACAACCAGATCAACGACCATGACGTGCGCAGCCGCGTCGCCCCGTCCAAGACCGTGGCCGAGCAGATCCCGCGCGACATGGTGATGCGCCTGATGATCACCGAGCATGTGGATCCGCTGCACATGAAGTTTGTGGGCATCGAGCAATGCGTGCACGAGGTTCTGATCACCGTCGCCGCCAACCGCGACAAGTCTTATGCCTATGCCCGCTCCAGCGCGGGGGCGCTGGGCCTGCCCCAGTTCATGGAATCGAGCTACCATATGGTGCGCGACAACTACCCGGCCGCCCAGCTGGAGCCAGACTTCAACCGCGGCATGACCAACCTGCACAATGCGGTGCTGGCCTCGGCGCTGCTGCTGGACCTGGAGCTGACCGAAATGCCCAAGTCGATGCTGAAGCAGGTCACCGAATCCAGCGCCCATTTTGCCGCCTTCCTGGCCGCCGGGTACAACCGCAACCCGGTCAAGGTGGTGAAGACGTACCTGAAGACCCGCAGCATCACCGGCGGCAGCGCCCCGTTCGAGAACAAGATGTATGTGCGCATCCAGGCCTGGGTCGGCGACTTCCTGAGCCGGGAATACAGCCGGACCTGATCCCCTGCCCGGCTGGCGGAATGCCGCCTGAAATGTCTGTTTCCCTGCTATGAAGGCGCAGGGATTCGAAGGCTTTTCATACCATGAACACCAAGGCGCCGCGCGCGGGTTTCACGCGCTACCAGGTGTTTGTCGTCGCCGCGCTGGCCTTTTTGCAATTCACCCTGATCCTGGACTTCATGATCATCTCGCCGCTGGGCGCGATGATGATGCCGGACCTGCATATGAGCCCGCAGCAGTTCGGGCTGGCGGTCAGTTCCTATGCCTTTGCCGCCGGGGTGTCGGGCATCGTGGCGGCGGGCTTTGCCGACCGCTTCGACCGCAAGCGATTGCTGCTGTTCTTCTATGCCGGCTTCATGCTGGGCACGCTGCTGTGCGCGCTGGCCACCACCTACCCCCTGCTGCTGCTGGCGCGGATCGTCACCGGGCTGTTTGGCGGGGTGATCGGGTCCATCGTACTGGCCATCGCCACCGACCTGTTCGACTTCCAGATGCGCGGCCGGGTGATGGGCTATATCCAGACCGCGTTCGCCGCCAGCCAGGTGCTGGGCCTGCCCGCCGGGCTGTATTTCGCCAATCACTGGAGCTGGCATGCGCCGTTCCTGGCGATCATCGCGGTGGCCGTGCCAGCCGGGCTGATCATCGCGTTCGGCCTGAAGCCGGTGAACGGGCACCTGGGGCTGAAACAGGAACGCAGCCCCTTCATGCACCTGGCCCACACGGTGAGCGACCGCCGGTACTGGCTGGCGTTCCTGCTGACCATGCTGCTGCCCACCGGCGGCTACATGCTGATGCCATTCGGCACCGCGTTCATGGTCCATGACATCGGGCTGGCGATGACGGTACTGCCGACCATCTATCTGATCACGGGGCTGAGCACCGTGATCGTGGGGCCGCTGGTAGGAAAAGCCGCCGACCGGTTCGGCAAGTTCAACACGTTTCTGTTCGGCAGCATCGTCACCGTCATCATGGTGCTGGTCTGGACCAGACTGGGGCACGAGCCGCTGTGGGTGGTCATCCTGATCAACGTGCTGCTGTTCGCGGGCATCTTCTCGCGCATGATCCCGGCCCAGGCGCTGGTATCGGAAATTCCCGAAGTGACCAAGCGCGGCGCGTTCAACGCCATCAGCGCGTCGCTGCAGCAGCTGGCGGGCGGGGTGTCGGCGGCGGTGGCGGGCGCGGTGATCGTGGAGGCGGCGGACGGCACCATCCTGCACTTCAACTGGCTAGGCTATATCGTGATGTGTACCACCCTGGCGTCGCTGGCGCTGATGTATTTCATGCACAAGCAGGTGCCCGAGCCGGCGTCGCGTTAGGCCTTGTAGGGCCCGCGGCGCCATGCCTTCATGCGCCTTATTGCCTGATTGATAGAGCCAATAACCATTCCCGACGACATCTATACCTAGCCGGATAGTTCGCCAGACACGCTGGACAACCTAGTACCGCTGCGGCAGCGCCGATTTCGGGACGGCTAGCGCAGGTAGGGTTCGACCTTGCCCTTGTACTTGACTGTCATAGCGTTGCCGTTGCGGTCGACGGTCTTGCCCACGGCCAGGCGCACCCAGCCCTCGCTGAGGCAATACTCCTCGACATTGTTGCGGTCGACGCCGTTGAACTTCACTCCCACGCCGCGCTCCAGCAGCTCGGGATTGTGATGGGGGCTGGACGGGTTGGTCGACAGGCGGTCGGGCAAGGTGTCAGCGGGCTTTTCGCCGGTATTCTCGTCGGTCATGGCACGGTCTTTTTGAAAGGCCTCGCTTCCTAGGCCGGAAATCCGCTTTCCTCAAGTCCCGGCCCCAAGCCCCTTGCGCCGGCGGGGTTGAAAACAGGACGGTTTGCCCTTCAATTCGGGTGGCCGGTCCCCACATACGGGCCACAGATAACCACCAAGGGAAGACATTATGGCCTATGACATTTACGACGCCTCCATTCCGCCGCTGATCCACATGCTGGGCGGGCTTTCCAACGTCCTGTCAAAGGGCGAGGCCCATGACGGCATCGATCCCAACGAGGCGCGGCTTGCCCCCGACATGCTGCCCCTGAAGGCCCAGGTCTTCATCGCCACCGACATGGCAAAGGGTTGCGGCGCGCGCCTGACCGGCGCCGAGCCGCCCAAGTATGAAGACACCGAGACCAGCTTTTCCGAACTGAGGGCACGCGTGGCCAAGACCATCGCCTTCCTCAAGACCCTGGACCGCAAGGCCTTTGCCGGCGCGGAAGACAAGCACATCGTGCTGAAATTCCCCACCAACACCTTCGAGTTCAACGGCGCCGACTACCTGGGCAAGTTCGTGCTGCCCAACGTGTATTTCCATATCACCACCGCCTACGGCATCCTGCGCAATGCCGGCGTCACCCTGAGCAAGGGCGACTATCTGAGCGGCGAGAAGTAACGAAAAGGGCCCGGTGAAAACACCGGGCCCTTCTTTTTCAGGCAAGCAATCTAGTTACGATAGGGATTGTTGGGGCGCCGACCCTCGTAGTTCGGCACGCCGTCATTGTCTCGGTCGCGGTCGCTGTGGCCGCGACCGTAATAGCCGTAGCGGTCCCCGTGATCGTAATAGCGCGGCGCGAAGGCCGAGATCGCTAGGGCGGTCAGGCCAATGGCGATGAATGCTGATTTTCTCATGGCAATCTCCAAATTGTGACCCTCTGGAACCAATAACGTTCAGCCGGGCTTTTTGGATGCTGCGGCCTGCCAGCAAGAAAAAACGGGAACCGGACGGCGGATTGGCCGTTTGAGCGGCCTCACGCAAAAAAGCCCGGCTTGCGCCGGGCCTTTCTTGATTGCGGCAACGGGGATCAGCGAACAGGCTGGGCCGGCCTGGACTGGGCCTGGCGATCGGTCCTGTCGAACTTGCCCAGGGTGCAGGTCTGCATGGACTGCAGCACCTGGAAGCTCTGCTCGTTCTCGCAGACCTTGTTGTCGCCGGTATGCAGCTGCCAGGCGAAGCCGTAGTATTTCAGGTCCGGGCAGTTGCCATGCAGGTGGTTCACCAGGGTGCGGCCGTCCTTCATCTTGAACACCATCGTCTTGCCGTCCTTGGACGTGCTGGAGACGATCTCGCGTGTGTCGACGCACATATTCTCGGCGTAAGCGGGCGCGGCCAGGGTGAGCAGCGCCGAAGCGATCACAAAAAACTTCATGACTTCCTCCATATGCCCCGCCGGGTGATTGTCTGCCGTCCGCGGCGTGACGCAAGCTCTACTATAATTGTAATATACGAAAAGGGTCCATACTTGACGCAAGGCTCGACTGGGGCCAAAGGTCCAAATCCGTTGAATAATCCCATGGAGAAGCCCGTGTCCGCAGTGCCTGAACAGGTCACCGTAACCTTGCCCGATGGCAAGGCCTTGACCTTTCCCAGGGGCGTAACAGGCGGGGAAATCGCCGCAGCCATCGGACCGGGCCTGGCCAAGGCCGCCCTGATCATCACCCTGGACGGCAAGGAATGGGACCTGTTCCGGCCCATCGAGCAGGACGCCAAGATCCGGATCATCACCCGCAAGGACCATGAGTCGCTGGAGCTGATCCGTCACGACATGGCGCATGTGCTGGCCATGGCGGTGCAGGCGCTGTATCCGGGCACCCAGGTGACCATCGGCCCGGCCATCGAGGACGGCTTCTATTATGACTTCGCGCGCGCCGAGCCCTTCACGCCCGACGATCTGCCAAAAATCGAAGAGGAGATGCGCAAGATCATCAAGGCGGGCCTGCCCACCCGCCGCGAGGTGTGGCCGCGCGACAAGGCGATCGCCCATTTCAAGGGCATCGGCGAAAGTTTCAAGGCGGAGCTGATCGCCTCCATCCCCTCGGACGAAGACGTCTCGATCTACTGGCACGGCACCTGGCACGACCTGTGCCGCGGCCCGCATTTTCGTACGACCGCCGAGATCGGCGATGCCTTCAAGCTGACCAAGATCTCCGGCGCCTATTGGCGGGGCGATGCCAAGAACGCGCAGCTGCAGCGCATCTACGGCACTGCCTGGCGCGACAAGAAGGAACTGGATGCCTACCTGACGCGAATGGAAGAAGCCGAGAAGCGCGACCACCGCAAGATCGGCAAGGAGATGGACCTGTTCCATATCCAGGAAGTCGCCACCGGGCAGATCTTCTGGCACGCCAACGGCTATACCCTGTACCGGGCGCTGGAAAACTATATCCGCCGCCAGCTGGTGCGCGCCGATTACATCGAAGTGAAGACGCCGCTCCTGCTGGACCGCAAGCTGTGGGAAGCCAGCGGCCATTGGGAAAACTACCGCGAGCACATGTTCCTAGCGGAAGTAGAAGACGAGAACCGCACCCTGGTGGTCAAGCCGATGAACTGCCCGGCGCATGTGCAGATATTCAACGAAGGGCTCAAGTCCTATCGCGAGTTGCCCATCCGCATGGCGGAGTTCGGCTCCTGCCACCGCTATGAACCGTCGGGTTCGCTGCACGGCATCATGCGGGTGCGCGGCTTCGTGCAGGACGACGCTCACATCTTCTGTACCCATGAGCAGATCACGCCCGAGACCACCTCGTTCTGCAAGCTGCTGCAGGCCTGTTACAAGGACCTGGGCTTTGAAGAGGTCCGGGTGAAGCTGGCGACCCGCCCTGAGAACCGCATCGGCAGTGATGCGGTGTGGGACCAGGCGGAGAAGGCGCTAGCCGAAGCCACCACGGCAGCCGGCCTTGAGTATCTCATCAACCCGGGCGAAGGCGCCTTCTACGGTCCCAAGCTTGAATTCGTCTTGCGCGACTCCATCGGCCGCGACTGGCAGTGCGGCACGCTGCAGGTGGACTTCAATACCGCCGAGCGCCTTGGTGCTGGCTATATCGCCGCCGACGGCGCGCGGCATGCGCCTGTCATGCTTCACCGCGCCATCGTCGGCTCGCTGGAGCGCTTCATCGGCGTGTTGATCGAACACCATGCAGGAAAGTTCCCGCTGTGGCTGGCGCCGGTGCAGGTAGCCGTCGCCACCGTGGTGGCGGACGCCGACGCCTATGCACAGGAAGTTGTGGCGGCGCTGAAGGCCAACGGCTTGCGGGTCATACTCGACACCGAAAACCAGACCGTCAACTACAAGGTGCGCCAGCACAGCCTGGCCAAAACCCCCAATCTGATGGTTTTGGGTCGCAGGGAGGCCGAAAACCGCACCATTACCCTGCGAAAACTGGGGGGTGAGGGGCAGGAAAGCCTTGCGCTGGAGGCGGCGATTTCTATGCTATCTGCCGAAGCCGTGCCGCCTGACCTTCGTTGAGCGGCCACGAGAGACCCAACCGCGCCAATGATCCGAAAAGTGTTTCGCGAGGCCGGCAAAATCCCTCGCGAAGCCGTCGTTTTTTGTCGCCGGTCCGGTCGTAACAACAGGAGAGAGTCATAGTTCCCAGACGTTTTCAGGGTAATGCCCCGCCGCCAGCCAAGGATGGACCGCGCATCAACGATGAAATCACCGCCAAGACAATTTTCCTGATCGGCGACGACAGCCACAAGTATGGCGAGATCGGTCTGGATGAGGCGTTGGCGCTGGGCGAGGAAAAAGGCTTCGACGTTGTGGAGGTCTCTCCGGACAACAAGCCGCCCGTCTGCAAGCTGATGGACTATGGCAAGTTCAAGTACGAACAGCAGAAGAAGGCTAACGAGGCCCGCAAGAAGCAGAAGGTCATCGAGATCAAGGAGATCAAGATGCGCCCCACCATCGACGATCACGATTACGACGTGAAGATGCGCGCGATGAAGCGCTTCTTCGACGAAGGCGACAAGGTCAAAGTCACCTTGCGCTTCCGCGGCCGCGAAATGGCCCACCAGCATCTGGGCATGGAGCTTCTGACCCGCGTGCAGAAGGACACCGAAGTCTTCGCGAAGCTGGAGCAGTATCCAAAGATGGAAGGTCGCCAAATGATGATGGTCCTCGCGCCGCGCTGACGCGCGGGCTCGGACCATCAACCGCGAATAAAAAAGCGCCCTTACGGGCGCTTTTTGTTTTGGGGTCCACGGCGGCCGCTTCAGATTGGAGAGGTTGCGCCGCCAATCCGGACGCTCGCCCAAGTTCGCAGCGGTCTTCGCTCAAATCAATCCACCGGATCGACTTGCCCGACTTCGCCCGTAGCTCAGACCCAATCAATGCTCTTATAAGCCACCCGGCCATTGCGCAGCAGGAAGACCAAGCGGCCTTTCTCGCGCGGCGCGGCATTGGCGCTCATAAAGCCGCTCCCTGGCGCCAGCGGGAAGACCACCGCGCGGCAGCGGTCAACATTCTCGAAGCAGGAGCGCAGCACCGGATCTATCTAGTCTAACTCAACGGTCGTCTTGGGCATGAAATATTCCTGCAGGCCCATGCCCGACAGGGCCTGCGTCTTGTAATGGTTGGCATCCAGGCCAAGCTTCACCAGCTCGGGCTGGGAGGTCTGGCCTATTTTCACCTTCTCGAACGGCCCCTGCACCGCAGACAGCGCGGCGATGCGTTCATTAGCGGTAATTGCCGCGTCGCGCGACCAGAGCGCCGCGGCGCCGATGGCCACAACCAGCACAAAGAATGCGGCCAGCACCAGCGGCAGCATGTGATGGTCGTCGCGCCAGCGGATCAGGTTTCTTATGGCATCAACTTTGACTGCGGAATCTCGCCGCAAGCCTTGCGCCCGCGCGCGCCTGCCGCCAATCAAACTATGCGCGATTGGTAAACGGCTTAACGAAGGTTGACGGAGAAATCGGCATTGCCGCCCGACAGGACCAGCGCCACGGTCCGGCCGCGGACAGCGATTTTTCCGGCCAGAACTGCGGCCAGCGCTGCCGCGCCACCCGGCTCCACCAGAAGCTTCAACTCCCGGGCGGCAAAATGCATGGCGTCGTCCAGTTCGGCATCACTGACCGCAATGCCGGGCGCCAACAGGCCCCTGGCCAGTTCGAACACGATCTCACCCGGTATGAGCGCCATCAGGGCATCAGCGATAGACAGAGCCCCGCCCGGCGCCTTCACGCGCGCGCCCGCTTCCAACGAACGCTTCATGCCGTCGAAATTTTCCGGCTCCACGCTGTGAACCTGTGCCATCACGCCAGAACCTTTCAGGCCCAGCGCCACGCCGCTGACCAGCCCGCCGCCGCTGCAGGGCGTCAGCACCTCGTCCAGGCTCACGCCGAAGCGGGCGGCATCTTCGGCGATCTCAAGCCCAGCCGTCCCCTGCCCCGCAATTATGCCGGCATCGTCGAACGGCTTGACCAGTACCGCCTGGCGCTCGGCACATATCTTTGCGGCAATGGCTTCGCGGTCGTCGCGCAGCCGGTCATAGGTCACGATAGTCGCGCCATAGGCACGCGTGCCCTCGATCTTGGGACGCGGCGCATCGGCCGGCATCACGATCACCGCCGGCATGCCGAACAATTGTGCCGCCGCCGCCACGCCCTGGGCGTGGTTGCCGGAGGAAAAGGCCACCACGCCATTGGCGATGGCACTTTGCGGAATCATGGCCAGCCGATTGCAGGCACCGCGAAACTTGAATGAACCGGTGCGCTGCAGGTTTTCCAGCTTGAGGAAGATGCGCCCGCCAGCCGCTGCGTTCAGAGCGGTGGATTCCACCAGCGGGGTGCGTACCGCATGGGGCGCGATACGGGCGGCGGCGTCTTTGACGTCTTCGAAGGTCGGGACCATGACGGAAAGCTAATGCAGATCGCGCAACTGGGCGACCCGGTACAAGGTCACATGCACCTTACGCGCCCGCGAATAGTTGAAGCCGGAAACTTCGCCTATGCGTGACGCATCGGCCTGCAACTCGGCCAGCCGGGCCAGGAAATCGCCCACCGCCTCGTCCTCCACCAGCGCCAAACCGCCGGATTTCGCCCCCGCTTCGGCGGCGCCCGCCCCGTTGGTCAGCACCACATCCTTACCCAGCGCGAAGACCAGGCTGGGCTCCTGATAACCGGCCAGCGCCGGTGCCGGATCGCCTGGCTTGTAGGCGGCATCCGCCAGCGGCTTGAGGCGCTCGGTGATCCAGAGCTGATCCAGCCGCGGGCCGACATAGGCGGTCAGCGCCGGGACGAAGACCAGCATCGCCAGCAAGGACAGCATCACCGCCAGCGCCGATTTACGCAGCAGCGCCAGCACCAGCGCCGCCAGTGCCAAGCATGCGCCCATACCCGCCGCCGCAAGACCTGGCCACTGCATTTCGCCGCCGAAATAATGCGGCGCCAGCAACAGCGCGGCCGTCAGCAGCCCTGCGCCGATCACATATTGTGCGATGGCAATCCAGCGCGCCGCCGTCAGGAAGCGCACCGGCCGCTGATCCAGCACGAACATCGCACCCAGGATCACCAACGCCGGATAGGACGACAGGACATAATGCGGCAGCTTGGTGGGCACCGCTTCCACCACAAGCCACCAGGCGCCGGCCCAGGCCAGAAGAAAACGGATGCCCGGCTCGTCGCGTCGCGCAACGCCCAGTGCGATACCGGGCGCCACGCACAAGATCGCGGGAAAGAACGTCACCGCCGACAACAGAAGGTAATAGCCCGGCAGCATGCCGTGGCTTTCCTGTCCGCCTGCCAGCTTGCTGGCGAAATCATTTCCCAGCGACTGTTCCAAGAATTCGCCCCGGCTCTGGATGGTGATGGCGATCAGCCAGGGCAGGATCAGTAGCAGCAGCAGGATCACGCCGCGCACCGGGCGTGTGTTCTTCACCCAGTCCAGCGCGCCCGGTTCGCGCGACTTGCGCCGCAGCCACAGGTCCCAACCGCCCAGCCCGATGATGGTGACCAGCGCCACGCCGGGCACCACGGGAAACTTGACCAGGATGCCGGCGGCCGCGGCCGCCCATCCCAACAGGATAATTTTGTTTGACGGCGCAGCCACGTCCAGATCTCGCGCGGCGCGGTACAGCCGCAGCAGCACGCCCTGCACCGCCAGCACGCAAGCCAGCAGCACCGCATCGGTGGTGGCGATTGTGGCTTCCGCCGTCAGCAACACCGAGCCCAGCATCAACAGGCCCGCCAGCAGCGCGCCCTCCGCACCGGTCACGGCGGCGGCAACCCATACGGTCAACCACGCCGCCGCGATGGCGCCCAGCAGCGAAGGCAAGCGATAGGTCCAGATGTGATGGTCCTGGCCCAACCCTCCCAGAAAGGGGGCCGCCAGCTTGGTGGCGGCGGTCTGCAGCCAGTAGATCCCCACCGGCTTTTTGTAGCGGGGGACATGGCCGAAGCGGATATCCACCCAGTTGCCGCTTTCCAACATCTGGCGGGAGGACTGGGCAAAGCGGCTTTCGTCCCGATCCAGGGCCGGCAGGCTCAGGATGCCCGGCAGCCACAGCAGCAGGCCCAGGATGGCCAGCAGGGTCTTTGGGCGGCGCGCCAGTACCGCAAGCCAGCGGGGCGGCGTGAGCGGGTCTCCAAAAACATCGGTTTCCGCCGAGATTTCAACCGAATTTTCCGTGAATTCCGAGTCGGTCATGCCGGGGAAACTATGTCGGTCCCGCCCCTATGTTGCAAAGACCGGGGCAGGTATAAGCCCCCTTTCTCAAGGCCAGCGAAGGGGCTTCTAAGGCATGTCGGTCGCGGTTTCCGCTGTGATCCCGGTGAAGGACGAGGCGGGCAATGTCGGCCCGCTGGCCCGCGAGATCGCCGCCGGGCATGCCGGCGAGGCCCATGAAATCAACTTTGTCGATGACGGCTCGACCGACGGCACCGCACAGGCGCTGGCGGCCCTGAAGACCGAACTGCCTCAGCTCCGGGTCCTGCGCCATGATCGCAACCTGGGGCAGTCCAGAGGCATCCACAGCGGCGTGGCCGCGGCAAAGGGCGAGACCATCGTCACCCTGGACGGCGACGGCCAGAACGATCCCGCCGACATCCCCAAGCTGCTGGCCCTGCTGCGGGCCGATCCGGCGTTGGGCATGGTTTCGGGGGTGCGCGTCAAGCGCAAGGACACCGCCAGCCGCCGCATCGCCTCGCGCCTGGGCAACCGTTTTCGCAATTTCATGCTGGGCGACGGGGCCAGCGATACCGGCTGCGGGCTGAAGGCGTTCCGCCGCGACGCATTCCTGGCGCTTCCCTATTTCGATCACATGCACCGCTTCCTGATCGCGCTGGTCCAGCGCGATGGCTGGAAAGTGGGTTACTCGCCGGTGAACCATCGCCCGCGCCTGACCGGCGCATCCAAATACACCAATTTCGGCCGCATGCTAGTCAGCTTCCACGACCTTCTAGGCGTGCGCTGGCTTCAGCGGCGCCATCGCGGCCGCGCCCATATCGAGGAATTGTAAGGCGATGAGTTTTCTCAATCATCTTTATGCCAATGCCATGGCGAACCCGTACGACACGCTTTGGACGGCGATCGGCTTTGGCGGCCAGGCGGTGTTCGGCATCCGCTTTTTGATCCAGTGGTGGTACAGCGAAAAGGCGGGCCACAGCGTCATCCCCCTCGCCTTCTGGTATGCCAGCATCGCCGGCGGCGTCGTGCTGTTCCTGTACGCGGTGCATATCCAGGCATGGCCGCTCGTACTGGGCCAGGCGCTGCCCCTGCCGATCTATATTCGTAATCTCTACATGATCTATCGCGACCGCCGCCTGGCGGGCTGATAGTTTGGTGGGGATTGAAGTAGCTTCGATGCTGCGCGCCTTTCCCATGATCCTGCTGGCGTTCAGCGACCCTGCGGCCGGCGATGACGTGACCGCGCTGCTAGCGCAGGCGATCAAAATCAAGGTGCTGTCGGGTGATTTGTGGAAGATCACCGCAAGCGATGGCTTTGTGGTGGCGACGCTGCTGCTGTTCATCGAGACGGTGAAGGCGACGCGCACCGAACACCGCGAGATCCTCAATCACGGCCTGTCGCTTTTGACGTTCATCGGCGCGCTGGTGGAGTTCGTCGTGCTGAAGGGCTTTGGCACCTCGACCTTCTTCTTCATCACCGCCATGTGCCTGTTCGACGTGGTGGCCGGCTACACCATCTCGATCATCACCGCCCGGCGCGACATGAGCGTGATCCCGCACGAGAACCACTGAGTCGCCAAAAAGCCTTTTTCTGTAATAGCTTGGCTGGGCCTTGCGGCCCCCCCCGGGGGCGTGTATCCACCCATTTCCCTGGCAGGACAGGTGGCCGAGTGGTTGAAGGCGCACGCCTGGAAAGTGTGTAACGGTGAAAGCCGTTCGAGGGTTCGAATCCCTCTCTGTCCGCCAATAATATCAATAGCTTATAAGAAATATTTCTTTTCCACCCCCAAGCCTACCCCCATGGGCCGTTTGGCAGCTCTGATAGCGGCAGTTGGGCAGCATTACCCATTATCGTAGTCCGCTGAATGCCAGCGCTTTAGGCAGAAAGCTGCCGACCTGAATGCCCGCTTTTCTCCAAGGCGTACATTCGCCCCCGGTCTACTAAATATCTGCTTTCCGCCAGCAAGCGGACATTCCAGATCCGAGCTGCACAATCTTAGTTCGTATCGTTTGGATCGTTGGGGTTGTGCCCAAAGAAGGGATTCCAACCGTTATTTTGAGGAGGTGGAGCCATATTGCCGCCACCACCATTGTTGCGGAAGCCACCTCCAGGGCCTTGCCCGCCGCCATTAAAGGCCGGCGGTTGAACTTGGGAGGGGCTCGGCAGTGACGATGCTTGATTTGACTGCCCGAAATTTCCGCCCATCACGCGGCCACCACCCTGACCGCCGCCTCTTTGGCCACCGGCATCAAATGATGGCTGCTGCTGAGGAGCGCTGCTCTGTTGCGGCATAGCCTGATATTTCTGGGGCGCAGCTTGGTTCAGTTGCCAGGCGTTTCCGCGCGTTATGCGGCCACTTCCGAACGCCCCACCACCATGATCGACACTGCTCTGGCCACGTTCACCACGGCCATAAGTGCCACCGCCTCGTTGGCCACCGTGGCCATACCTACCAGCACCGCCTCTTTGGCCATCATCGCTATGGCCATAGTAGCTACTGCCACCCCAGCCATTGTTGTCACGATAACCACGACCATACCCACGACCGCGCCAATTATAGTCTCGGCCACCATAGTATCCCGCATCGTCCCAATCAGAATAATTGTATGAGCCGTAATAGGTGTCGTAATTTTGGGGGGCATAATAGCCCTGACCATTAAACTCGTATGGGTCGTCTTCCAGTTCGACGCATCCGCCTAACATTGGAACCATAACCGCGGCACAAAACATCATCGCGATACGGTTCATATTCGCCTCCATTGTCAGG
>JAPLPI010000338.1 GCA_026400305.1 Alphaproteobacteria bacterium
CAGCCATACCCGGCCCTTATCATCGAGCATCGGATTGTGAATGTTGGTCTGGCTGTCCCAGATCGGCGTGTTGCCCCAATAGGGTGACGGCGCAGCAATCACATTGTCCTTGGTGGTCGGGGTATCCTTATCACGGGCAGGCGCTTTGACCTTCGACGCAACATGGTGCGCCGGGTCCAGCACAGGAATGAAATCCGTGCTTTCTTCGGGTGATCCAAAGAGGACGCCCCCGGCATTCACCATGGGGTTGCGCTTGTCGGTGGACGCTTCATCGTGGAGATAGGCGGTGGGACTGTGCCAATCCCACAAGGTGACAACAATATTGCGCTCTACACCCTGCGGGCGCGGTGGTTTCGCGAAGGGCAGCTCGCCTTTCTTGATGCGATCGGTCCAGTCGCCGAACAGTGCAAGCGCCCTATGGGTATCAACCCGTCCGATACTGCCGATCATGGAAGTCCCAGCCTGTCCGACCTGGATGCGGCGTTCCCACGCATCCTTTGATGTCTGGAATTTTCCAAGCGACGGCAGATAGAGGCGGGTGGCGGCATCGCCCAACTGATGGCAGGTGTAACAACCATCGGTCTTCACCACGTCGAGCCACTGACCCTGGCTCTTCATCTTCGGATCCATGCCATTGCCCTGCGGCTTCATCCCCGTGCCGGGGAACTCGCTCTCCGCCGGAATGTCGAGCATGGCGTACCAGTAAAGCGCGGGGTAATAATGCGCCGCCGCCGCTTCGCTGGGAGCGGCGACCGCCTTCAGGGTCAGAGTCTTGCCGGGCGTGGTGGTGACCTTGGGGGAATCCACCAAACCATACCCGCGCACCCAAACACTGTAGCTGGCGCTGGGCAGGTCGGGGATCACAAAGCGCCCTTGATCGTCGGTCACCACGATTTTAGCAAATTTTGTGGGAAGCCCCTTGGTCTCCGCAATCACCCACACACCGGCTTCAGGACCCTTGGCGCCACTTACGGTGCCACCAATGTCATCGCCATCGATGGTGGGCGCGACCTCCGCGGTACCTGGTGCAATGGCAAGCCAAAGTGCGGCGGTGATGCTCGCGATGAATGCTCCACCCAGAAAAATTTTGTGTCTCATGTCCGTTCTCCAGCATGAGGTGCCCGGCTTTGCGCCGGGTGAAACCTACCACTTCCGGATCACCTTTCAGAGTACCATTGGACTGAAAAGCCGTAAAAAATTCAATTTTAGGCTTATTTTGCGCTGGCGTTCCTGTTCCCTTGGGGAACCAGCCGCATCAGGACCAAAATCACCAGGATAGTCGCGCCATAGGCGATCAGCTGCGCGACATTGGGCGCCTCGCTATAGGCCACCAGGGTATGGAGCAACCACCCGGTGATGCTGTCTTCCTTCACCAGCCACGAGGTATCCCATACCGTCATGGTGAAGTATTCCAGCCATCCGCCATTCTGCAGGAACAGCACCGCCTGTGCCGCCATGCCCGCCGCCAGCAAGGTGATCAAACCGCTGGTGACCTGGAACAGCCGTCCCGCCGGAATGGTGAGCAGGCCAAAATACATCAGGGCCGAAACTACGCTGCGTGCAGCCAGGCCCAGCATTCCGCCGGTCACCATGCCGCCAGCGGTCGTGCCGCCCTGCGCGGCGATGCCTTACAGGAACAGCACAACTTCGGAGTCTTCGCGCAGCACTGCCACGCCCACCACGATAGACAGCGCCGCCAGTGTGCGCTCGCCGGTCTTGACCTGATGGCCTGCCGCCTTCAGCTCCCGCGCCATCTCGCGGCCGTGGCTGGCAATCCAGACATTGTGCCAGGTGAGCATACCCACGGCGAACAGCAGGATCGCGGCATTGAAGAACTCCTGGCCCGATCCCTGGAACAGGTTGGACAATTGGCCAGCAAACGCCGCGACTAGGCAAGCGCCCAAAACGCCGGCCAGCACGCCCATCGCCACGGCGCGGCCGCGCTACGGCACGCCGGCGGTGGCCGCCAGCACGATGCCAACGATCAGGCCCGCCTCGATGACTTCGCGAAAAACGATGATGAGCTCGGAAATCATTCGGCGATCACCACACCCTGTGCGGTGGCCGCATGGAATTCGCCCATGAAGGGATACTTGCCCGGCGCCAGCGCGCGCAGGCGGATATTGCCCTTGTTGTAGCCAGGCACCACCCGCTCGATCTTCAGCGAAGAGGAGTCGAATTCGTCCGCCGTGTCATCGTCATTTTACAAAATTATCATGGCGGGCTTGTTGGCCTTCACCTTGATCACCGACGGCGAGAATTTGTGGTTCTTCAAGTGAACCACAATGGGCTCATCAGCCAACACGGGCGTGGTGATCATCAAAAAGTTAAGCAACAGCTTTTTCATTTGGCGCTCATGGGATAGGTGAATATCCAGGTTCCGGTAATCGGCTTCCACCACTCGGCCACGCCATCCCTGCAGGTCAGGCGCATCATGCAGTGCGAACTGGGCGGGGAAACGATGTAGCTGAGGTGATAGGTGGCGGCGACATAGCGTGGCCCCGTCTTGGTGGCAACGGAATACAGCAGCCCGACCTTGCGAAACGTCGGCGCACCTTCCTTGGTCAGGACAAAGCTGACCGACAGGTAGGGAATGAAGGCTTGTTCGGCAAAGCCGTGCGCCTCGTTCGACCCCGCATGGATGTCGGCGGCCAGGAAGATGGAAGCGGAGGGCTGCCCCTGGCCCCCTTGTCCAGTTCGACCCCGGTCAGGGCGGTAGGGTTGATCTCCACCCCGCTCTGCAGAAACGGCCTACCCAGCACAGCAGCTCGCGCGAGAAGAACCGCCAAAAGTATAGCTGGAAGAGCCCAGGACAGACGCATGAGACCTCTATATATGCGATTAATTCTCATGTACAGAACCTTGCAAAAGCCTGCTCATTCAGCCTTTTGCCACCTTCCGGCTGGGTTATGCTTGCGGCAGATCAACAAAACTAGGAGGAACGCCATGCAGGCCATCGTCGAGAGAATGCTGAATGATTTCGAGCGCGGGGTGCTGAGCCGCCGCCAACTCGCCGCCACCTTGACCGGCCTGGCCGCCAGTGCCGCCGCCATGCCCTCAGCGCTGGCCGCGCCCAGCCTCAAGGCCATCACCCTGAACCATGTCACGGTAAGGGTGCCAGACCTGCAAAAGACCTCCAAATTCTACCAGGAGTTCTTCGGTATGAAACTAGCACAGCAATCGCAGAGCGTTCACATCCTGTCGGTCGGCGACAGCTTCTTCGGCATCGAAGGCAAGCCGGGGCCCGCCTCGCTGGATCATTACGACTTCGGCCTGCAGGGCTGGGACGCCAGGGCGATGCGCGCCAAGGTCGCCTCCCATGGCCTGTCCATCACGCCCGGCTCGCGCGGCGACGACGAGTCCTTCAAGTTCAACGATCCCGACGGTTTTGTGGTACAGGTGAATGGTCCAAAATATACCGGCCATGTCGGCGCCGATGTCACCAAAAAAGGCTGAGAGATGAAATTTTCCACCGCCTTGCTGTTCACCGCGGCGCTCTGCGCATCCGCGCAAGCCGCCGACCAGACCCAGATCTTCTCCACCCAGGCCAGCGCGGTGCGAATTACGCCGATCTATCACGCCACGGTGAAGATCCAGGTGGGCCAGGACATCATCTATCTGGACCCGGCCAAGCCGGCCAAGATGGACGGCATAGGTCCGGCCAACCTGATCCTGATCACCGACATTCACGGCGATCACATGGATGCGGACTATGTTACCAAGCTCAGCAAGCCCGGCACCGCCGTGATCGCACCGGCCGCCGTGGCCAAGACCATCACCCAGGCGCGCGTGGTGGCCAATGGCGAAACCACACGCTGGCATGATTTCAAGTTCACCGCCGTGCCGATGTACAATATCCGCCACAACCAGCCGAGCGGCCAGCCCTATCACACCAAGGGCCGCGGCAACGGCTATGTCATAAATTACGGCGGCAAGAATTTCTATTTCGCCGGCGATACCGAAGGGGTGCCGGAAATGCGCGCCCTCAAGAATATCGATGTCGCCTTCATCCCCATGAACCTGCCCT
>JAPLPI010000295.1 GCA_026400305.1 Alphaproteobacteria bacterium
AATATTATTTCAATATAAGGGCCTAGTCCCCCAGGGCAATGCCGTCCCGGCGGGGGTCGGCGGCCCCGATATAGCCCCCTTTGACCTTCTGGATGCCATGCAGGCCGCTGCCCTCGACCTGGGGCACCTGGACGGTATGGCCCATGGCGGTCAGCTGGGCCGCCAGCTGGTCGGAGGTGGGCGAACGCTCCAGCAGGGTATTGCCGTTCATGTTGATCTCATGGGGCATTGAAATCGCCTCCTTGGGACTCATCTTGGCGTCCAGGATGCCAATCAGTATCTGGGAGACATAATCAATGATCGCGGGGCCGCCCGGCGATCCGACCGAAACCAGGAAGTTCCCTTTTTTGTCGAACACGATGGTGGGCGACATGGCCGACAGCGGCAGCTTGCCCGGCGCCGGGGCGTTGGCCACCGGCTTGCCGTCGCGCACCGGCTGGAAGGAGAAATCGGTGAGCGTGTTGTTGAGCATGAAGCCCCGGGTCATGATTTCGGCGCCGAACACCGATTCCACCGAAGTGGTCATGGCGATGACTTCGCCGGAATCATCCACGATGGTCATATGGCTGGTGCCATGCAGCACCGGCGAGACTTGCGGCGCCAGTTCGGCATGTTTTTGCGGCGGTGTCCCGGCGGTGGCGGTGCCCATGTCCTTGGCCGGATCGATCAGCGCGGCGCGGCTTTGCACATAGCCCTGGTCTGTGAGGCCGCGGATCGGCACATCCACAAAGGCCGGATCGCCCAGATACATGGCGCGGTCGGCATAGGCCAGGCGGCTGGCCTGGGCGAACAGATGCGCGCCGCTGACGGTATTGGGGGTGAGTTGCTGGGGCGTGTAACGCTGCAGCATGCCAAGAATTTGCAGCACCGCGATGCCGCCGGAGGAGGGCGGGCCCATCGAGCAGACGCGGTATTCGCGATACTTGCCGCAGACCGGCGCACGTTCCTTGGCCTGATAGTTGGCGAGGTCGGCCAAGGTCATGCCGCCCGTCTGGCGCGGCGCATGCTGCACCTTGTCCACGATCGCCTGGGCGATCTCGCCCTTGTAGAATCCGTCCGGACCTTCGGCGGCGATCTTGCGCAAGGTCGCGGCGTATTCGGCGTTCTTGTAGATCTCGCCGTCGGCCAGGGGTGTGCCGTCGGCGTGATAGAAGTGCGCCTTCAGGTCCGGCATGTTGGCGCCGCGGGTGAAGTTCTTGATGGTACGCGCCAGCTTGGGCCCGACGGGAAAGCCGTCATCCGCCAGCTTGATGGCAGGCTCGAGCAGTTTGGCCCAGGGCAGCTTGCCGTATTTCTTGTGCGCCAGCGCCAGCATTTTCACCACGCCGGGAATGCCCACCGACAAGCCGCCGGGAATGGCGTCAGGCTTGGTGCGCGGCTGACCGTTTGCATCCAGGAACATGATGGGCGTAGCCGAGGCCGGCGCCATTTCGCGGCCGTCAAAGCTGGTGGTGCGCTTTGTCCTGGGGTCATAGACCAGCATGAAGGCGCCGCCGCCGATGCCCGATGATTCCGGCTCGACCAGGCCCAGCACCATCTGGGTGGCGATGGCCGCATCCACCGCGCTGCCGCGGGCGCGCAGCATGGCAAGACCGGCCTCGGTCGCATGCGGATTGGCGGCGGCGATCATGTGACGCTTGGCAACGGTTTCCGTCACCTGGGCCTGCGCAGGCAGGGTACCGAGGATCAGCACGGTCGCGAGAAGCGCCTTCAGACCGGAATTCAAAAGCTTCATCGCGAACCTCAGCAGCAATCTGCGCGGATGGTATGCGCCTTGATCGGTCCCTCACAATTAAAAAGGGCACAAATGAAAAAGCCCCGCTGCGACAGCGGGGCTTTGCTCATAAGAGATTTGCCTAAATTCAGCGCACGAAGACGCGCACTTCGCTCACGGTTGCGCCCGGATCGGTGGTCGAGGCCACGTTCAGGCGGGTGGCGGGCACGCCCATGTCGGTCATGGAACGCATGACGTCCTGGGCATGGCGGCGGGCGGTGGACTGGGCGATCTGCACCGAGGCGGCGGTGCCGCGGGTGGGCGAAACCGCGACTACCTGGAAATTGGCTCCGGGGCGGTTCTGCAGCGCCTGGTTCAGCGCGGCATACAGGATCTGCTGATAGTCGACGTCGGGATGATCGAACTTGACCACCACCAGCGGGGTGCCGGCCGTCGATACGCCCGAGCTGGAACCCAGGCCGCCGGTCACGCCACCGCCATAAAAGTCGCCGCTCTTGATCGAGGCGGCCAGGGTGGTGAGGTTGGAGCGTTCGGTGGCGACATAGGCGGTCTGGCGCTGGATGCCGTCGGCAACTTCGCGCAGCAGGCGGTCGATCATCACGATGGTCTGGCTGGTCTGGTCTTCCAGCAGGCGCAGCTGGCGATGATCTTCATCGACCGCGCCCGAGACATTGTAGGTGGCGCCGATCTGGTCCAGCGCATAATGGGCGGTAGAGCTGTCATTGGTGACGTCGGTGCCCAGCGCGTTCAGGGCGTTGACGTTGGCCGACAGGGCATCGAGCTGACCCTGGGCGGCATTCCATTCCGACACCAGTTCCGGGTTGCCGCGGGTGGTGCCCACCTGCAGGCGGGTGGTGATATGGGCCTTGGCTTCCTGATAGGAGCCGGCGGCGCCCGCGCCCTGGTTGCGCAGGTCGGCCAGGCGGGCCGAATTGGCGGACAATTTCTGCTGCAGGCCGGCAACCTGGTTGCGGATGGCCTGGACGGTCTTGTTCACGGCGGTGCCGGTGTCGGCGCCCCCGTCGATGGTGACCGGAGTGATGGTGGCCACGGGCGCGGCGCCGACGGGCTGGGCGGCAGACGCTGCACTGGGCGGGGCCCCGGCATCAGCGGCGCTGGGCGGGAAGGCGTCGGCGGAAGCCTCGCTGTCGTCGCCGAACATGCTGTCTACGCTGGAACAGGCGGCCAAGCTGAGACCGGCTGTCAGCGCAAAAGCCAGAAACATGCCCTTTTTGAGCCCGTGCTGTGCTGAAATTCCCCTCATTATGCTCTCCGCTGCCCGGCGCCATTGTCCGGTTCTCACCGGCCGATCTTGGAGAATGGCGCCAAAACCCAACCCCATCCGCGCGCCTTTCGGTAGGCGGACCTAGACGATTAGTCTTAACTAGAGGGGCGGGGGTCGACAAGGGAGGACAATGCCACTTGGGGTGGAAAACTGCCCGTTTCACCGGGACTTGGGCGGAATTTGGGCTGTGTGCCGCAGATACCGCAGAGAGATGGCGGGGGTCCTTGCCTTTAGGGAGGGTCCTGAATAGGTTCGCGCCCTCAAAACGCACCCGTAGCTCAGCTGGATAGAGCACCAGACTACGAATCTGGGGGCCGGAGGTTCGAATCCTTCCGGGTGCGCCATTTTCCTTCGTCCGCGATGCGGACGATGGAAAAATGGCGCAGACATCGAACCCCGTCCTGAATCTGTCATTATCCATCCGCAACCTATCTGTTCTTGACAGCTATGGGGGCCGCGCATCTGCTGCCAAGTCCCAACGCGACGGAGAAACATCATGTGCGATGAGTTCATTCACCCTGGTCTGGTTACCGATGCCCGTCTTTCGCGGCGCGGCTTTGCCGCCATGACCGTGGCCGCCGCCAGCGTCGCCGCCAATCCGGCACTGGCGCAATCCAATGTCGTGGAAAAAGATGTCCAGGTGAAAACCGTCGACGGTATGTGCGATGCGGCGTTGTTTTATCCCGCCACCAAGGGCACCTATGCCGCCGTGCTGATGTGGCCCGATATCATGGGCCTGCGTCCGGCGTTCCGCGACATGGGAAAGCGTTTGGCAGCACAGGGCTATGTGGTGCTGGTGCCCAACCCCTTCTATCGCTCGACCAAGGCGCCGGTGATCGGCGACAATTTCGATTTCTCCAATCCTGAAGAGCGCGCCAAGCTGATGGGCTATCGCGGCGCCATGACCAATGACGGCATTGATCATGACGCCGCCGCCTATCTGGCGTTCCTAGATGCGCAGCCGCAAACCGCCAAGAACAAGAAAGCTGGTGTTCAGGGCTATTGCATGGGTGGGGCGCTGTCGTTCCGCACCGCGGCGGTTGTGCCCAGCCGCATCGGTGCTGTCGGTAGTTTCCATGGCGGCAATGGGCTGGTGACGGACAAGTCCGACAGCCCGCATCTGCTGATCGCCAAGACCAATTCCGCTTATCTGATCTGTCAGGCGCAGAATGACGACGCGCAGAATCCCAAGATGAAGGATGACCTGAAGGCCGCCTTTACCGCCGCCGGAAAAACCGCGACGGTGGATGTGTACCCGGCCAATCACGGTTGGTGCGTGAAAGGCGGCGCGGTCTACAATGAAGCCGAAGCCGAGCGCGCCTGGACGGCGCTCAGCCAGTTATACAAGACCAGCCTGATCTGACACAGTGCCTTAGTTTTGACACCGGGCAGACGGACAACCGCCATGCGGATGTTCTTTTCGCCGCCATCACCATTTCGTCACGTCCGTGCCGCCATATTGAAATGGCACGGGTCCATTCGCGCAGGCCCGATAGTCACCCGCCATCCCGTTCTCATTTCCAAGACAAGGATTATCCTCTCGTGAGCGACAAAAACCAAACTTCACGGTGCGCGTCTTGAGTAGCCCCTGGAACACGCCAAGCGGCAGCGGCCGACTGCCGAACATGAATGTGAATTTCGACAAGCTGCCGAAGGGCGCGGTGGGTGCGGGCATGGGGGCCGTTGCGCTGCTGATGATACTGTTTTCGGCCGCCTATACGATCGATGAAGGCGAGCGCGGCGTGATCCTGCGCTTGGGGAAGATCGTCGGCGAAGCGGGACCGGGACTGCATTTCAAGCTGCCTGTGATCAACAGCATCGAAAAGATCTCCGTGCAGATCCAGAAGGAAGCTTTTGAGAAGACGGAGGCTGGCGACAACAGACTGCAGGCCTATTCGCGCGACCAGCAGCCGGCGACCATCGGGATGGCGGTCAATTATCACGTGACCGACGCCTCCGCCGTCTATGCGCAGTACGGCTCCTTGATCAACATGAAATCGCGCATCATCAATTCGCGGGCCTATGAGCAGGTGAAAAATGTCTTCGGCCAGTTCGACGCCGCTGATGCTATCCAGAAGCGTGCGCTTCTGAATGCCGAAGTGTTTGCCGCGATTCGAAAATCCGTCAGCGGGCCGCTGGTGGTCGACAGTGTGCAGATTGAGGACGTCACCTTCTCGACGCAATATGAGTCTGCTGTTGAGGCGCGCATGCAGGCGATCGTCAAGCAGCAGCAGGCCGAAGCGGACAAGCAGAAGCGTATCATCGACGCCGATGCCTCCGCCTATGAAGTGAAGGCTGCCGCCGATGCCAAGGCGCACCAGATCGAAGTGCAGGGCAAGGCGGAAGCCGGCGCCATCCAGGCGCGGGGCGATGCTTTGCGTAACAATCCCAGCCTGCCGACCCTGGTCGCGTCCGAGAAGTGGAACGGCGTGCTGCCCACCACCATGGTCCCGGGCAACGTGCTGCCCTTTTTGAACATCAAGTAGGGCTTGAATATCAAATAGCCAGGGCACGAATGCGGTGGTTTTCGGAATCGCCGATATAAAGCAGGCCGCCATTGACGAACAATCCGTGTGGCCGCGCCAGCGCGCATTTCAAGGGATCGCCGTCCGGCCCGTCGCCGCGCTGGCCGGTGCCAACGACGGTTGAAACCGTGCCGTTTCGCAGCGAGACGCGGCGAATGACATGGTTCTCGGTGTCGGAAACATACAGGCTGCCATCCGGGGAATAGGCGATGCCTTT
>JAPLPI010000208.1 GCA_026400305.1 Alphaproteobacteria bacterium
GCTTATGAGAGCGGTGACAATTTTTTGCTGCGGATCGAGGATATCGACAAGAGCCGATCGCGCAGCGCCTTCATCCTGCGGATTTTCTATGACCTTAAATGGCTGGGCCTGTCCTGGGACGAACCCGCCATGCGCCAGTCCACCCGCATGGGCGCCTATGCCGAGGCGCTGGTGAACCTGAAGATTCGCGGGCTGGTCTATTCCTGCTTCTGCACCCGGGCCGAAATCGCTGCCGAAATCGCGCGCGCCGGCGAGGCCCAGCACTTTGGTAATGTGGGCCCTGCGGGCCCCGGGCCGGATGGTCCGCTGTATCCCGGCACCTGCCGTGCCTTGTCGCGCGAGGAGGGGTTGGCGCGCATGGCGGCGGGCGAAAGCTATGCCCTACGGCTGGACGTGGCCCAGGCGGCGGTGCTGACCGGACCGCTGACGTTCACGGAGCGCGGTCTTCGCCATGCGGTGGAGCCTTTGCGCTTCGGCGATATCGTGATCGCGCGCAAGGACATGCCGACATCGTATCACCTGGCGGTGGTGGTAGATGACGCCCACCAGCAGGTCAGCCTAGTGACACGCGGCGAGGACCTACTGGTCGCCACCCATATCCAGCGGCTGCTGCAAGCACTGCTGAAGTTGCCCGAACCAGCTTACGCCCACCATCCGCTGGTGCTGGATGAGAAAGGCAAGAAATTCTCCAAGCGCGATGGTGCGGTCAGCCTAGAAAGGCTGCGCGATGCGGGCGCCACGCCCGCCGACATAAGGGCCAGCATTGGCCTTTGATGCGGACCTTATGCTAGGGAGCGAGCATGTCTGAAGGCCTCGACCGACTATTCGCCACCATCGCCGCCCGCAAGGATGCGGACCCCGGCCAGTCCTACACCGCCAAGCTGTTGGCTGCGGGCGTGGAAAAGTGCGCCAAGAAGTTCGGCGAAGAAGCCACCGAAGCAGTGATCGCCGCAATCCAGAAGGACAAGGTAGAGCTGGCCAAGGAATCCGCCGACGTGCTGTATCATCTGGCGGTGCTATGGGCGGCCAGCGGCATCACCCCAGAAGATGTTTACTCTGTCTTGAAAGCGCGCGAAGCGATGTCGGGGCTTGAAGAAAGGGCCAACCGCAAAGGCTAGCTAGGGGGCGACCGGCAACCCGGAGCGGATGCAAGGCATACGCGCAGGGCCTGACGGCGCGACCAACTAAGATTTTTGCTCTTCTTCTTCGGCTAGGCTCTTCACCAGATCCAGCATGCGCTTGCGCACCTTGATATCCTTGATCTTCATGAAGGCCAACGCCAATTGTAGGCCTTCGCCGCTGGAGACGAACTCCATCACCGGCGCGCCACCGGATTCAACCCCTCCCGCCGCGCTGACGCCTTCATAGAAGAAATCCACCGGCACATTGAGAATGCGCGCGACCTCGAACAGCCGGCCGGCGGCGATGCGGTTCACGCCCTTCTCGTATTTCTGCACTTGCTGAAACGTCAGGCCCAGCATGTCGCCCAGCTTTTCCTGACTCATGCCGATCAACATGCGGCGGATTCGCACACGGTTGCCGACCTGGATATCGATCGGATTGACCTGTTTTTTCGCCACTGTTTTTTCTCAAATTATCTGACGACGGGGAGCTTGCCCCATCTGTCATATAACGGAAACACCTCATTTCATTTTTCGGAGCTAAGCTTAACAGCTTGCAATCCGGAGGCAGTAAAAACTGCGGAAACCAGCAACAACAGAAATACCAGATCGCCAAAGCGGTCATAAACGGTGGGCGCCAGCGCACGCGGCAAAGCTGCGTCAACAACACCCATCCGGTTCAGCGCCAGGTCGCCGCGCACACGGCCATTGCCATCGATCATCGCGCTTATGCCGGTATTGGCGGCTCGCGCAATCGGCAGCCCTTCCTCGATAGCACGCACCTGTGCGGTCAACAGATGCTGATGCGGGCCCGACCAGGGGCCGAACCAGGAATCATCGGTGATGTTTACCAACCAGCCGGGGCGCGGCACCTTGGGATCGGTCACGGCATGGGGAAAGATCACTTCATAACAGATCAGCGGCGACACCAACGGCGCAGGTGCGGCATTCAGGACATGGGGATAATCGCCAGCGCTGAAACCGGGTCCCACCGCGAACTGGCTGAAGCCGATGCTGCCCAGCACACCGGCCAGCGGCAAATATTCCCCGAACGGCACCAGATGGAATTTATCGTAGGTCTGCGGCAGCCCGCCGCCGGGGGCGAACAGATAAAGGCTGTTGTAAGCGTGAATGCCCTGGGCATCGCGCACGAAACGGTCGGAGCCGGTGATCAAGGTCTGGCCCCTCGCGGTGAAAAGACCGATCTGGTCCAGCGCGCCGGGCGCACGGGCCACCGCAAAACCGGTGGCAGCTTCCGGCCAGACAATATGGGTGGGCTTGCCTGGCTGGGTGCTCAGGGTAAGCAGCCGCGTCCAATTGCGCAGCATCAGGCGGCGGACATATTTCTCGGCTTGCGGGATATTAGGCTGCACCAGCCGGATGCTGAGGCCGGGGACCGTGTCCAGCGGCGCGGCGGAAAGGCGCGCGGCGCCAAATCCCCACAGCGCGGCAAACAGCAGGGCCATTGCAGCAGGCAACTGCCAGCGCCGCGTGGCTAGCTCCGCCAGCGACGCGCCCAGCAATATGGTCAGCAAGGACAGGCCGTAAGCCCCCACTAGGCTGGCCGATTGCAGCACCGCCAGGCTCGCGCCCCAGCCATAGGCGGAAAGATTCCACGGAAAGCCCGTGAAGATATGGCCGCGCAGCCATTCGCTGACCGCCAGCATCACCGCGAAAATGAAAATGCGGCCAGGTCCGTCCTGCCAGAAATAGATCGCCGCGGCGCAAGCCAGCCCGCCGAACAGCGCCAGTCCCGCAGGCAAAAACAGCGCGAAGGGCAATTGCCACAGGTTGGAATCGGGGTAGATCAGGAAGGGATAGGCGATCCAGTGCAGCCCCACCAGGAACTGGCCGAAGAAGAACGCGCAGCCCACCGCCGCACCGCGCCGCACCGGCCTGGGCCCGGCATCGGCGCCATCCAGCAGCAGTACCAAAGTGGCATAGCCCAGGAGCATCGCGGGGAAAAAATCCAGCGGCGCAAAACCGGTGGCCGAAACTGCGCCCGCCGCAAAGGCCAGCAGCAAACGCCGCCTGCCGCTGTGGTCACGCATCCAGTCGCCGGTTCGCGCCAGAACCTTCATTCCGTGGCGAGCGTCCTGGGCAGGGTGACGCGCAAGCGGCGTACCCGGCGCGGATCGGCATCCAGCACCTGGAATTCGGTGCCATCGGGATGAGTCACGATTTCGCCGCGCAGCGGCAGCCGTCCCAGCAGCGATATCACCAGCCCGCCCAGGCTGTCGATATCGCGCGCGATGCCCCCTTCGGGATCTTCCACCATAAGGTCATGGCCGGTCTGGGCCTTGAAATCGTCCAGATCCATGCGGGCATCGGCGATGAAACCGTCGCCATCGGGCTTGATGACGGCGGCGTCCTCATCATGCTCGTCGGCGATATCGCCCACGATCTCCTCGATGATGTCCTCGATGGAAACCAGCCCGTCGGTGCCGCCATATTCGTCGATCACCAGCGCCAGATGCGTGTGCGAGGCCTGCATCTTGAGCAGCAGATCCAGCGCCCGCATGGATGGGGGTGCGAACAGGATAGGGCGCTTCAGGGAGGTAATCTTAGCATTGGGCGGCAGGCAATAGGGACCGTCGGATTCCGATTCCAAAAGGCCCAGAATATCCTTCACATGAATCAGACCGGTGGGATCGTCCAGGGTTTCGGCATAGACCGGCAGTCGCGAATGTTGCGCTTCCCGGAACGTCTGGAGCAATTCGGCCAGGCCGATGGTTTCATCCACCGCCACGATCTCCGCACGCGGCACCATCACATCGCGTACTATGAGTTCGCCGAAATTGAGCAAGTTGCCCAGCATCACCCGTTCCTGCGCGGACAGAGCGGGCGACTCCCGGTCGCTTTCCTCGATCACCTCTTCCAAGCTGACGCGCATGGCGGCGGCCTCTGCGTCCTGGCCGGTGATCTTCCGGATCAGGCGTTTCAGCGGGTGATCGCTCATTGCGGTATCGCATAAGGATCGGCGATCCCAAGCAGCGCCAGGATCTTCACTTCCAACGGCTCCATCACCTTGGCATCCTTGGGGCGCACATGATCATGACCGGCCAGGTGCAGCACGCCATGCACCACCAGATGGGTGGCATGATCGCTGAAGCGCTTGCCCGCCGCCTTGGCTTCGCGCGCGGTGACGCCATGGGCAATGGCGATATCACCCGCATATTCGCCGCCGGATGGGAATGACAGAACATTGGTCGGCTTTTCCTTGCCAAGAAACGCGCGGTTCAGCGCCCGAAGAGCCTTGTCGCTGGTGAGCAGAATGGTGAAATCGCCCTTCAACTTGCTCGCCTTGCGCGCGGCCTCAGCCGCGTTTTTTAGCCGCGCCTGCAGCCCGCGATGAGTACGCCATTTGGGATCTTCGATGTGCAGGGTAATCCCACTCATGATTTGCCATTTCGAGTATAGGCGGCAACGATGCGGGCGACGAGGGGATGGCGCAGCACGTCATTTTCCCCGAATCGGCTGACGCCGACGCCTTCCACGCCTTCCAGGAAGGCCAGGGCTTCGTTCAACCCCTCGGCCCGGCCGCCCGGCAGGTCGCTTTGCGACGGATCGCCGGTGACGACCATGTGACTGTACTCGCCCAGCCGGGTCAGCGCCATTTTCATCTGCGCATGGGTGGTGTTCTGGGCCTCGTCCAGGATGA
>JAPLPI010000285.1 GCA_026400305.1 Alphaproteobacteria bacterium
CGATCCGCGACACAGGAGAGGTTCAGGATGGAATTCGGGATTGCACGGCCCACCGCGGCCGATGCCTGGAAGACCGCGGGCGGCGCCAATGCCTGGCCCGGCATGGTGCTGGACGCCAAACGCGGCATCCTGTTCGCGGCCACCGGTTCGGCGTCGGACGATTTCTATGGCGGCGAGCGGCCGGGCAAGAATCTCTATGCCAACAGCGTGATCGCGCTGGATGCGCAGACCGGCAAGATGCGCTGGTACTTCCAGACCGTGCATCACGACGAATGGGACAATGACTTCGCCGCGCCGCCGATCCTGGTGTCGGTGACGAAAAACGGCAAAACCATCGACGCCGTCGCCGCCACCAACAAGACCGGCTATGTCTATGTCTTCAACCGCGAGAGCGGCGAGAGCCTGTTCCCGATTCAGGAAGTGCCGGTGCCGCCGGCGACAGCGCCGGGCGACACGGCCTGGCCGACCCAGCCGATCCCGGCCGCACCGCCGCCGCTGTCACACCAGACCGTGTCGGCCGATGAACTGACCCAGCGTACGCCGGAGGCCAACAAGTGGGCGCGCGAGAAGTTCGCCACCTTCTTCAACGGCCCGCCTTTCACCCCGCCCGCCTACAAGCAGGAGACGGTGTCGGCGCCCGGCTTTTCGGGTGGCAGCGAATGGGGCGGCATGAGCTTCGATCCCAAGCTGCAATATCTCTTCGCCAACACCGAGAATGTGATGTGGACAACGGCGGTGATCGACCGTTCGGGGCGCAAGCGCGTGGAAGGCCCCGACCTGCCGGGCGCCCAGTCGCGCTATACCTTCTCGGGCTACAACAAGTTCAAGGATGAGGATGGCTTTCCCGCCACCGCCTGGCCCTGGGGGCATCTCACGGCCATCGACCTGCAGACCGGCAAGTTCGCCTGGCGCATTCCGTTCGGGACCTATCCCGAACTGGTGGCCAGGGGGCTGAAAGATACAGGCAGCGAGAGCTATGGCGGCGCGGTGGTCACAGCCAGCGGCCTGCTGATCATCGGGGCCAGCGATTTCGACCGCAAGCTGCACGCCTTTGACAGCAAGACCGGCAAGCTGCTGTGGGAAAGTGAACTGCCTTATGCCGGCAATGCCACGCCCATCACCTACATGGTGGGCGGCAAGCAGTATGTCGCCATCGCCGCCAGCACCAGCCATGACCGCAAGGCGGCCAAGGGCAGCGCCTTTGTCGCCTATAGCCTGGGCGACTAGGGGCGCGGTCTACGCGAAATGAAAAAGCCCGGCCTGACAGCCGGGCTTTTGCATTAGAAGCGCTGAACCTTAAGGCGCGGTGGAAACCGCGACGGCGGTGGACGGCGCGCTGCTGGCCGAACCGATGGCGATGCCGGCCGCGGCCGCCGCCACGACACCCACGATGATGACCGGGGTGGTCAACAGCTCGGCGTGATGGACGCCGGCGGGCTTGCCGGCCGGAAGGGCACCATCAGCCGCCTGGGCCGCGGTGGAAATCAGAAGGCCGGTGGCCAAGAGGGCGGCGGTGATGTTTCGCATAAGTCTCTCCAACAGTGAATCCGTGGAAAAACGATAGCGAAGGCACTGAAATTTCCATTCGCAGTTGCACAATAGCCCCTGCAACAAATTGGACAGGTGTGTGACAATGCCGTCAGGGCGAGCGAAATGCCAAAAAAGACAGCGTTATTTGCTTGTTCTTTGTACGCCCGGCCGGGCCGGACCCGGTGGTCGCCACACCAAGATTGGTGCGTCGCACACCGGGATGGGAAGGCTATTTCGGGGCGCCCGGGACATGCTCCTGGCGGCCCTTGCGCTCGGTCAGGATCGCGTTGAACTCGCCCCGCGTCATGTGCAGCTTGCCCGGATTGGCGTCGATCCAGCTGACGAAGGCCGCGTATTTGCTCGTGTTCCAGCCGCCCTCGAATTCGCCGCCATTCTTGCCCGACTTGTTCAGGTCGAAATTGAAGGCGTCTTCCAGGTTGATGAACTCGGCATGGGCCACCGCGTCTTCCGCCAGATAGGCCGGGATGAAGATGACGCCTTCCGACTTGGCCAGGACCAGATCACCCGGCAGCACCGTGGCGCGCCCGATGCGGATGGGCGCGTTGATGCTGGTCAAGGTCATGTCCTTCCAGGCGGAGGGATCATAGGCGCGGTAGAGACCATTCATGTTTACCAGCTCACGATTTTCCTCCGCATCGCGGATGCCGGCATCGAACACAAAGCCGGTCTTGGAATGGCTGGCGATGCCCGAGCCCAGGTTGGAGCCGATCAGGGTGCCTTCCACGATCTTGCCGAAGCCGTCGGCGACATACATGTCGCCCTCCTTGAGCTCGGCGATGGGCCAGCTGTTGTTGCCGCTGACCCGGCCTTCGCGCTTTCCCTCGGCGGCGATGGCGGCATACATGTCCTTGCGCAGCGGCATGTACTGGCTGGTGAGGGCGCGGCCCGCAAAGGGCTTTTCTGGATGCAGCATCTGGAAGCCGGTATCGAACTGGCAGTTGAAGCCCTTGTCGCGCAGGTAATCCCACAGGTCTTCCACCGAGACGTTCACCACCCGCTTGAGCAGGTCGTCCGAAACGCGCGGACGGCCGTCGGGGAAGCGTTCGCCCTTCCACTCGGAGGTGTAGAACATCATCTGGTCGCGGGTCTGCTTGACCTGAGCCATCGCCGGCGCGGCGATGGCCAGCGCCAGAGAGCCGAGTAGAAAAGGCTTGAGAATTTTTAGCATGACGGACTCCTGTCAGGGATGGCTTTTGACCACGGCATATTTGACGGACTTGCCGGCCGCCAGGATCATCTGATGCGGCGTGTTGACCGGCACATAGATGTAGTCGCCGGCATGCACTGCAAAGCTCTTGCCGCCCTTGGCACTGTCGCCGCGCGTTTCGCCGGGTCCGGTCGATTTGGGGTTTTCGACCGTGCCGCCCAGCACCAGGGTGCATTCGCCTTCCAGGATGAAGATATGATCTTCCCAGTCGGTGTGGAGTTCGGCCTGGCCGCTCCTGTCGCGCGTGGTGATATTGGCCTGCGCATTCTTGTGATTGAGCAGCAGGTCCTGGCTGTAGAAATTGCCCGGTCCAGGCTTGAATTTCTGGCTGGACTTGGGGACCACCATATAGTCCTCGGCCATCGCCCCGGTCGCCAGGAGCGTGCCGCCAATCAGAAGTGCTGTGAAAATCTTGCGCATGTTCAGCCCCACCATACTACGCCAGGCGCCAGGTGCGCCTACACCACGTCCGGATTGAGATAGATGCCTGGTCGCGTCCGCCCGCCAGTTCATGGACGCGGAAATTGCGCACCGAAGCGGCAGCATGGGCCGAAGCGATGGTGCCCACCGCGCTGGCCGGATTGTGGCAGGCGGTCCAGATGCCATACAGGTCTGCCAGGTCGGCGATGCGCTTGGCCTCGAACAACCCGCCGGACTTGGGGATGTCGATGTGCACCCCGGCGCAGGCCTGGCGGATGACCAGCGGCGCGAACTGCGCCAAGCCGTAGAGATTTTCGCCCGTGCACAGCGGCACATTGGTGGCGCGCGACACCCGCTCCATGGTCTCGACATTCTCCGGCGGGGTGGCGTCTTCCACCCATAGCGGGTTCACATGCTCCAGCGCGTTGCAGTATTTGATCACGTCATTGACCGAGTATTTCCAGTGGCACTCGATCGCCATGTCGATATCGGGGCCGATCGCTGCGCGCACCCGGTCCATGCGGTCGACCAGTCGGCGGATATCGCGGTTGGTCAGCTCGTTGGTGTAGCGGTCATGGCCCGGCTCTTTAAACTCCGGATCGGCGGTGGTCGGCACCGAGTCGCCCTGGAACTTGAAGGCGGTGAAGCCGAAGGGATTGTGGGCGACGGCGTCGGCCGCCTGCTGGCCCCAGGACGCGGCTTCGGCCGGGTTATGCTCCGGCGCCTGCAGCGTGCGATAGAAGCGGACCTTGTCACGGAAACGGCCGCCCAGAAGATTGCACACGGGTGTCTGCAACAGGCGCCCGGCCAGATCCCATAGCGCGATCTCGATACCCGACGCGGCGTGATAGGTCAGCCCGCCGGTGGCGCCATAACCGCCATTGAGAAACAGCAACTTGGTGTAGAGCTTGACCACATTGAGCGGGTCTTCGCCGATCAGCTGCTCCTTGAAGCGCTTGAGGGTGATGTCCTTGGCGCCCGGGCCCCAATAGCCCTCGCCGATGCCGTACACGCCGGCATCGGTTTCGATCTTGAACAGGTTCCAGTCCCAGGTGGGACCGCGGACGATCATCACCTTGACGTCGGTGATCTTGACCTTCTTCTTCAGATATTGGGCCTTGGCCTGGTACGGCAGGGTAAAGCACGACACCGCGCCAAGCGCGAGAAGCTTACGGCGATCCATGTGTGTTCCCCTTAATTGCCTGGCGGCTGGTCGGTCTGGAAATAGTGAATCTGGCCTTCCTTGTAGCGCGGCGTCATGGCCAGGCGCGTGGAGGTGCCGCTGTTGGGATGGGTGGTGGCGCGGTGCCAGCGTTCATTGGGCACCATGATCACGTCACCCAGCTGGCCGGTGACAAGACCGGTGCCCGAGATCAGTACATCGAGTTGGCCTTCAATCACGATCCAGGCTTCCACCATGTTTTCATGGAAGTGACCCCAGCTGGTGGGCGGCGGCATCTGCGTGAGCGCGCCCGCGCGAATGATGTGCGCGCTGGTATGGCCGTCCAGCGCGAATTCGCGGCTTTTGCCGCCGGCCGCGATGTACGCGTTGTAATCCAGGAAAGGCTGGTTGGGCGCGTCATAGCCGCCGGTGGACGTGATCTTGGCCTGGATGTATTTCCAGCCCTTCACTGGGGTGGGCGTTTCGCTGGCCGGATAGCTGGGCATCTGGCCGGCCGGGCTGACGCGCCAGAACACCACCGGCTCGGTGCCGGTATTCTCCAGCGCATAGGCCAGGCGCGGCGCCACGTCGATCAAAAAGCCCTTGGTGACGGTGGTCGGCGTCTGGCCATCGATCGTCACCTTCATCTGGCCGCTCTGCACCCACATGAAGCAGCGGTCATCGGCATAGAACTGGGCCTTGGTCTTTTCGCCTGGCGCCAGGCTGATGTAGCGCCCGTCATAGTCGCGGGTCAGCATCACCTTTTCGTCCCAGCTCGCCTGGCCTTGATGCTTCTTCAGGATGTCGGCGATGTGGGTGACCGGCTTGTTGGGACCGTCATAGGGAGTCTCCGGCACTTTCTGGGCCGCCCAGACGATACGCTCGGGGCCCTTCTCGCCGCCCGCCTGTGCCCATGCGGGCGCCGATGCCAGCGCAAGCGCCACCATTCCCAAGACCAGCGATTTCATTAAGCCATCCACGCCGTTGTTTTTTGTTGGCGGGAGATTGCAGCGCCGGGCCTTAAGCGTCAACGTCAACGCAAGGAACAAGCCGAGGAGAGATTATGAGCAAGTGCAGCATCGGAGTTGCCGCGCTTTTGGGCGCACTGGTCCTTTCCGCCGGTGGCGCGGGCGCGCAGACGGTCTGGAAGTTCAACAACCTGTCGCGCATCGGCGGCATCACGCCCAAGGTGGAAGGATCACCGGCGCTGGTGGATTCGCCCGTCGGCAAGGCGGTGCAGTTCAACGGCGCCGACACCGCGCTGTTCTTTCTCGCGCGGCCGCTGGTCGGCGCCAAGACTTTCACCATCGAGGCGATCATCCGGCCCGAAGGCGGCAATCTGGAACAGCGCTGGATGCACATCGCCGAGACCGATCCCAAGACGGGCCAGGACGCCAATCCGAACGGGGTGTCCGATCCCAATCCCCGCTTCATGTTCGAGGTGCGGGTGAAGGATGGCCAATGGTGGCTGGATGCCTTCGTCAACAGCAAGGCCGGCAGCAAGGCGCTGATCGATCCCACCAAGACCCATCCCATCAACCAATGGTATGCGGTGGCCCAGACCTATGACGGCAAGATCTACCGGTCGTACGTCAACGGCGTGCTGGAAGGCGAAGCCGATGTCGCCTTCACCCCGCACGGCGCAGGACACATGATGGTGGGGGTGCGGATGAACCATGTGAACTGGTTCAAGGGCTCGGTGGCGCAAGCGCGCTTTAGTACCCGCGCGCTCAGCCCGCGCGATTTTCTGAAAGTGCCGCAGTAGCTACTTCACCTTCAGGAAGGCCATCCCGCCCGGCGTGTTGATCGGCACGGTGACGCCGGTGGCGGTGATGTGGCCGCTGGTGCGGTCGATCTTGAACTCGGTGATGTTGCCGCCATTCTCGTTGGCGGCAAAAAACCAGTTGCCGGTGGGATCGATCCCCACATTGCGCGGCGTGCGCCCGCCGGATGGCACATTCTCGTTCAAGGTCAGCTTGCCGGTCTTTCGGTCGATAGCGAACACCGCAACGCTGTCATGACCGCGGTTGCCGACGTAAAGCGTCTTGCCATTGGCCGCAATCACCAGTTCGGCGGCAGTGTTCTTGGCTCGCGCCTCCTCCGGCACGGTGGCAATGGTCTGGATTTCCATCAGCTTTCCGCCGTCGATGACATAGACGCCGACTTCGGAATCCGTTTCGTGATCGACATAGAGAAACTTCCCGTCCGGCGACATCTGTATGCGGCGCGGTCCCGCGCCCGCATGGGTGCTAACATAGGGCGGATCAGCAGGGATGATCGACGGCGCCGCGGCGTCAAAGTGATAGCTATAAACCCGGTCAAGCCCCAGGTCGGCAATGAACATGTACTTGTTATCCTTGCTGAACTGGACACCGTGCTGCTTGGGGCCCGGCTGCTTCAGTGACAAAGGTTTGCCGGTGTGCTGATCGACGAAAAAGGCCTCGCCCAGCTTGCCATCGGGCTCAAGCTTGTAAGCCGCCAAAGAACCGCTGGCGTAATTCACTGTCACCGCAACCAGGCCGGAAGGATCAACCACGATCTGGTTTGGCAACGCGCCATGCGCCGAAGTCTTGTTAAGAAAGGTGAGCGCGCCAGTCTTGGCATCGATGTGAAAGGCGCTGACGCCGCCATTGGTTTCCCAGTTCACGGTGTAGATTGTCTTGCCATTGGGCGCGATCCAGACATGTGCCGGTTGCGACGTTTCTGCCATCAATCCCAACGAAGTCAGGCTTCCATCCTTGCTGTCGAATTTCCAAGCATAGATGCCCTTGGACCTACCGGCGGTGTAGCTTCCGGCATACATGATATACTTCGCCGCCAGCGCCTGCATGGGCATCAGCAGCATCACACTGGTCAAAAACGCATGCTTGAGCCGCATTTCTTTTCCCCTTATTTTGTACAATAGATCAAAGTTTGCTGGGGTTTGGAAGACAATGAATCGCAAAATAACATTTATGGCATTGCTGCTATACGCACCGCTCCCGGCGTTAGCCTCCCCGCCCGAGATCGCCGGTACGATCAAGGCCGACAAGCCTTATGGCGCAGGTCGTATGATTTTTCTTTTCATCACGGCGTATAACGCCCGCTTCTGGACCGACGCTGCCGGCTGGTCGATGGAGCAGCCCTGCGCCATGGAGATCACCTATGGCATAGGTTTCGACACCTCC
>JAPLPI010000166.1 GCA_026400305.1 Alphaproteobacteria bacterium
ACATCGTTGGGCGAGTTCAGCGGCTGGCCGTTGTAATTGTCGGCCAGCACGGTCATGGAGCCATCATGCTCCCAGCGCACGATGCGGCGCAGGTAATGCTGCGCCGTGATCTGGCGGCCCTGGAAATCAAACGTGTTGCCGTTGGAGTTGAAAGACTGGCGGCGGTATTCGGTGACCTCGCCGGTTTCCCAGATGTAGCGATACTGGATGTCCTTCGACACGTCGGAGAACACCACATACTGGCCCTGGCCGCTCCAGGCCGGGCCTTCCGCCCATTCAAACCCGGTCTTGATGCGCTTGATCGAGCTGTGGCCGATGAAACAATCATTGGCGGCCGGATCCAGGATCAGGATGTCGGGATCGGGATAGGTGTTGGGCGGCGCATCGGGGCCCCAGGTGCGGCCGGTGAGGACGGAGTCCGTGGGCCCGAACAGCGGCTTGTTCTGTGCGGCGGCCAGCGTCGGCACGGCGGTGGCCGCCGCCGCCAGCATGCCGCGGCGCGTCAAATTGAATGTCATGGAATCCTCCCAACCTTGTTGTTCTGGAAGGAAGGGGAACCCGGCCCGGTCAAGCTGTCAACCGGGAGCAGCCCCTTGGATATTGACCCGCAGCAGGTACAGCGACTGGGTCGCGGTCATGAACAGGTGATCGCGCTTGGGCCCGCCGAAGCAGACATTGGCGCAGCCTTCCGGCAGGCGGATACGGCCGAGCAGCTTGCCTTGCGGATTCCATACCGTGACGCCGCAATAGCCCAGCGGCGCCGACGAGCTGGCCCAGATGTTGCCGGCGCGGTCGGCGCGCATGCCGTCGGGACCGCAGCGCACGCCGTCCACCATGGCGTCGGTGAAGACAAGCAGGTTAGTGACCTTGCTGCCCTCGACATCGCCCACGGTGATGCCGCCAGCGCGGATGACATAGAGCTTGGTGTAATCGGGCGAGAAACAGATGCCGTTGGGCGCCTTGCCCGTGTCGAACGGCACCACCAGGTCCACCAGTCCACTGGGATCGGCGCGATAGACTTCCGCCAGGTTGCCGCCATACATCGGATCGGTGAACCACACGCTGCCGTCCTTGTGCGGCGCAAGGTCATTGGGTGAATTGAGTGGTTTGCCGTCGAATTGATCGGCGACGATAGACATGGAGCCGTCCAGCTCCCAGCGCACCACGCGGCGGAAATAATCCTGGGTGGACAGCATGCGGCCTTGGAAGTCGAAGCTGTTGCCGTTGGTGGAGAACGAGGGCCGGCGCATCACCGACACCTGGCCGGTCTCCCACAGATAGCGGTAAAGCGTGTCGTTCTTGACGTCGCTGAACACGGCATAGAGGCCCACCGACGACCAGGCCGGGCCCTCCAAGAAGTGATAGCCGGTGGACACGCGGCGGATGGTTTCCTGCCCGATCAGGAGCCCGCCGAAAGCCGGGTCCGCCCGGATGATGTCAGGATCGGGGGAGGAGGGCGGCGGGGCATTGGGGCCGAAGTCCCGCGGCGGGTTGGTGATCACCGAGAGGGGCGTGCCGAAGAGCGGTTTGGGCGCCTGGGCATGGGCGATTGCGGGCACGGATGCGGCAGCGCCCGCCAGCATCAGGCGTCGATTGAGATTGGACATGGTGTTTCCCCTTTGGCTTGGGGCAAGCATTGAAGCCGAGGCGCGGCCTGTCAACGTGGGCGGCGCGTCTATTGCGGTTGCTGCTTCGCGGCGGCGACCTGGTCGGCCAATTTGTGCGCGCTTAGCTGCATCTCGTGCACGATGATGGTGGCCCGCTCATTGAGCGGCGTGCGTTCCAGCAGCCGCGCGCCCGCTTCCATGGCCGCCAGGGTGTTGCGCATGTCATGGCCCAGCTCGGCGCGGAAGCGGTGGCGCAGTTGCTCATTTTCCTTTTCCACCTGGACCAGGTGGTTATGGGTGTCCAACTGCAAGGCGATCAGGTCGGCAAACAATTTGAACATGCCGGTGACGGCGGGATTGTTCAGGCTGTGGGGCGCAGGATCGATGGCGCACAGGGTGCCGAAGAATTTTCAGTCCGGCATGACGATGGGTTGGGAGGTGTAGCTTTGAAAGCCGTACATCGCCGGGCTGTGGTGATTGCAGAAATTGGAATCCTGGCTGACATGGTCGATCACCACCCGCTCACCGCTGTCGCGGATCTCGTCGCAGATGGTGGTTTGGACCTTCAGATCCCCGCCCGGCACCATGCCAAAGGCGATGTCGTCCTTGACGGCGCAGCATACCCAGCGGTCATCGGTGACCCGGGCCACGGCGGCGAAGCCCATGCCGGTGGTGCGGCACACCACTTCCAGGATGGCGGCAATGCCGGGAAGGGCGGCAATGGCGTCCAGGTCGACTTGGAAGTCATGGGGGCTGTCCGGCGTCATCAGGCTGGGAACTCTCGCGATTTTTCGGGACCTTACCCCCGGCCACGGCCCCCGGGCCAACCCAGACTTGGTACGCTTTGGTTCGGCGTTGACGGCCCCGGCGAGAGGGCCTAAAACCCCGCCACTTTCCGGGAAAGCCCAGCTTTTCCGGTCCCCCGCCTGGCGCGGGGGATCGACCCCGAGCAGCGCAGGTGCGCCCCTCGGGGCGTAACTGCTTGGAGTGTTTGGATTGTTTGTGTCACTGCAATCTCGCCTGACAGGCGTCTTCGACAAGCTTCGCGGGCGCGGCGCCCTCAGCGAAGCCGATGTCGATGCCGCTCTGGGCGAAGTGCGCACCGCCCTGATCGAGGCCGATGTCGCCTTGTCGGTGGTGGACGACTTCATCGCCAAGGTGCGCCCGCGCGCCGTGGGCGAAAACGTCATCCGCTCGGTCCAGCCGGGCCAGCAGGTCATCAAGATCGTCCATGACGTGCTGGTCGAGACTCTCGGCAACGAAAATGAACAGCTTTCCATCGGCTCGCCGCCCGCCCCGATCCTGATGGTCGGCCTGCAGGGCTCGGGCAAGACCACGACGTCCGCGAAATTGGGCCTGCTGCTGCAGACCCGCGAGAAAAAGCGCGTGCTGATGGCCTCGCTGGACACCACCCGTCCCGCCGCCATGGAGCAGTTGCGCGTCCTGGGCGAACAGGCCGGTATCGCCACTCTTCCCATCGTCGCCGGCCAAGGCCCGCTGGACATCGCCAAGCGCGCCATGGCGAGCGCCAAGGTCGGCGGCTATGACGTCGTCATTCTCGACACCGCCGGCCGCCAGCATGTCGACGATCAACTCATGGCCGAAGTCGCCGCCGTCAAGGCGCTGGTCAATCCGCACGAGACATTGCTGGTCGCAGATAGCCTGACCGGCCAGGACGCGGTGAACATCGCCAAGTCCTTCAACGACCGCCTCAAGGTCACCGGCATCATCCTGACCCGCGTGGACGGCGACGGCCGCGGCGGCGCGGCGCTGTCGATGCGCAGCGTCACCGGCGCGCCGATCAAGTTCCTGGGCGCCGGCGAAAAGCTGGATGCGCTGGAGCCCTTCCATCCTGCGCGCGTCGCCGGCCGCATCCTCGACATGGGCGATGTGGTGTCTCTGGTCGAGAAGGCGTCCGAGACGCTGGACAAGGAAGAAGCGGAGAAGATCGCCGCCAAGATGAAAAAGGGTCAGTTCGATATGAACGACCTGAAATCGCAATTGAACCAGATGAAGAAGTTGGGCGGCATGAAGGGCGTGCTGGGCATGCTGCCTGGCGTGGGCAAGATCAAGGGTCAGCTGGATGCGGCGGGCCTGGACGACAAAATCCTCACCCGGCAGGAAGCCATCATCCAGTCCATGACCAAGACCGAACGCACCGATCCGGATTCGATCAATGGCTCGCGGCGCAAGCGTATTGCCGCCGGCGCGGGTGTCGAGGTTTCTGAAGTGAACAAGCTTCTCAAGATGCACCGCCAGATGGCGGACATGATGAAGAAAATGGGCAAAGGCGGTCGCATGCCGATGATGCCCGGCATGGGCGGCGGTGGATTGCCCGGTGGATTACCGCCCGGAATGTTTCCGGGGCGGCGTTAACAGCAACGTGATTTAACTCTTTAACTGCAAGGAAAACGTAACATGGCACTTCGCATTCGTCTGGCCCGCGGCGGCACCAAGAAACGCCCGCACTACAACATCGTCATCGCCGACAGCCGCAATCCGCGCGACGGCCGCTTCATCGAGAAGATTGGCTTCTACAATCCGCTGCTGCCGTCCGATCACGCCGACCGCCTGAAGCTGAACCTGGAATCGGCCAAGGAATGGATCGGCAAGGGCGCCGTGGCGTCCGACCGCGTGCACAAGTTCCTGGCCAATGCCGGCCTGGTGAAGGCGCGCGTGCACAACAATCCGCAGAAGGCCCAGCCCAAGAAGAAGGCGCAGGAACGCGCCGCTGCCGCCGCCGCTGCCGCGGCCAAGCCCGCGGAAGAAGCGCC
>JAPLPI010000038.1 GCA_026400305.1 Alphaproteobacteria bacterium
CAAAAGTTTTAATCGTGACGACGTGTCAAGTTTTTGTACTGACACGCCCAGCCCGGCTCATATAGGGTGCCACCATGATGACCACCCAGGAAAAGCCGGCCCTTTTGCAGGCCCTCGGAACCGCGAGTCAGGCCCTGCGAATGGGCGATACCGGCGCGGCCGAGCAGGCGCTGGCCGCCCTGCTGACACAGGACGATCCGCGCGTGCTGCACCTGGCCGGGCTAGTGCGCATGCACCAGCAACGTCATGAAGACGCCGCCGGTCTTTTTGCCCGCGCCCGCGCCACCGATCCGCGCGCGGCACTGCTGGCCTTCAGCCACGGCACGGCGCTGCGCTGGCTGCAACGCAATGAGGAAGCGGCACGGGCCTTCAAAGCCGCCATCGCATTGAAGCCCAATTATGGCGAAGCCTATTTTGAGGCGGTCAATGCGCTCCAAGACATGGGCGATCTGAAAGAAGCCGAGACTTTGGCACGCCAATGGCTGCGGGTGATGCCGGAAAATGTCCGTGCGCGGCTATCGCTGGGTGATTTGCTGCTGGCGGCCAGGCGACCGGACGAGGCCGAGATGCCCTTGCGCGAAGCCCTGGAAGGCGTGGCGTCGGCGGATGGGCGCGGCACGCTGCATCAAAGGCTGGGCCTGGCGCTGCGCCGGCAACACAAGAATGAAGAAGCTCTGACCCATTATGAAAGAGCGGTGGCACTGGACCCCGATCCGGTGTCCGAAGCCATCCGTGTGGAAATCCTGCAGGACCTGAAGCGCTATGACGAAGCGGTCCAGATATCGCGGGGCTTGGTTGCGCGCGATCCGGCCAATCCGCAATGGCACAAATTCCACAACGACTTGCTGTACCGGCTGGGACATGAGGATTACCTCAAGTCCTACGACCTGGCACCGAAGACGGCCGAAATTCTGATGTCCAAGGCTTACTTTCTCACCCATGAAAAGCGGGGTGAGGAGGCTTTAGAGGTTTACCGCGCCGCCCAGGCGCTGGCGCCGGACGACAAGGCGGCCGCTACCGGGGTGGGAAATGCCCTGAACCTGATGAAACGGCCGGCCGAGGCCCTGAAAGTCTTCGGCGAGGTGATGGCCAGGTTTGGCGAAGACGCAAATCTTTTGAGTTGCGCCGCAGAAGGCGCGATCCTCTCGGGCGATCCCGAACGCGGTGCGGCCCTGTGTGAGAAAAGCCTGACTCTGGCGCCGCACGACCAGGTGGCACTGGCCATGCGGGGCACCGCTTGGCGCATGCTGGGCGATGAACGCGACGAGGCGCTGAACGGCTATGACACACTGATCAAGGCCTATGACCTGGAGCCGCCGGAAGGCTTTTCCGACATGGAAAGCTTCAATACCGAACTGAATGCCTGGCTGGACCGGGTGCATCCCACCACCCGCGAATATCTGGACCAGTCACTGCGAAACGGCAGCCAGACGCCCGACAAACTGTTCGGCGCTGGGCACCTGCTGGTGGAAAAAATCCAGCGGCGCATTCGCGAGGCGGTCGGCCGCTACATCGGCGAAATGAAGCCGGACCAGAATCATCCCCTGCACTCGCGCCGGGCGCGCTGTTTTGATTACGCCGGTTCCTGGTCGTCGCGTCTTAAAGACGGCGGTTTTCACACAAACCACATTCATCCCGAAGGCTGGATCAGCTCCTGCTATTACGTTGCACTGCCCAAGGCGGTGGAGGACACGCAAGGCCGGCAAGGCTGGATCAAGTTCGGCGAGCCGGCGATGGAGGTGGACCTGAAAGACCCGATCCGCCGCGCCATCCAGCCCCGCGCCGGGCGGCTCGTGCTGTTTCCGTCCTATATGTGGCACGGCACGGTGCCGTTCTGCGACACCCATCCGCGCACCACGATCGCGTTCGATGTTATTCCGACTGCTTAAAACGCGCGGCGACGTGTATGCACGCTGCGCGAGGATGCGCGGCGCGCCTTGGCCACGGCAACCAATGTTAGCCAGTTGCCGAACAGCATGATGGTGTTTCAGCGCCACATCTGGCGCGGCAGGGCGCCGGTGACAATCTCGTTGAAGCGCGCCAAGTCGGTTTCACAGGCCATGGTAGTCAGTTGATCCTTGGTCGCGCGGCCGAAGTAATTTTCCGGCAACGCCGGGCGCTCGAAGATTTTGCCGCGCAGGAAGCGGCCCATGTCGCGCAGATATTCGCGGCCCAAGGTGCCGCGACCGGGATGTGGTCATCACCCTGCCCGGCCGCCATTTCGAAAAATTCGTCCTTACCGGCACGGGCAAACTGAACCTAGACCGGCTGGACCAGCCCCGCTTGCAGATAAAGATGGCCGGGGTGGCCACCATCACAGCCAATGGCAAGGTGGACGATTTGCGCATCGACATGGCCGGCGTCAGCAAAGCCGATTTTGCGCAAGTTACCGGCCGCAAGGTCAAAGTACAGATGGCAGGCGTCAACAGCGCCCATATCGCCCCCAGCGCCGAGGTCGATGTCAGTATCGCCGGACCCAGCGAAGTCACCCTCCACAGCAATCCGCCCAAGCTAGACACCCAGATCATGGGACAGGGCCGCATCCATAAAGTGGGTTCGGGCTCCTAAACTCGACAAAATGGGCGCGCAGGAGTATTTCCCCGCCCATGCCCTCCAGCCTCCAGATCGGTGACGTGACGATTCCCGGCCGGGTGCTGACCGCGCCCATGACGGGGGTGTCTGACCTGCCATTCCGGCGCATCGCCAGCCGTTGCGGCGCCCCCTATGTGGCGACCGAGATGGTGGCCTGTGATAGCCTTGCGCGCGGCCGTCCCGATGTGGTGCGCCGCGCCGCCATTGGCGACGGCTTGCCCCTGATGGTCATTCAATTGGTCGGCCGCACCCCCGAATGGATCGCTAAGGGGGCGAAGCTGGCAGAAGAGGCCGGCGCCGACATCATCGACTTCAACATGGGCTGCCCGGCCAAGGAAGTGACCGGCGCACTGTCCGGTTCGGCGCTGATGCGCGAACCCCAATTGGCGGCGCGGCTGATCGAGGCGGCGGTAAACTCCACCTCCCGTCCCGTCACCTTGAAAATGCGGTTGGGTTGGGATGACAAGACCCTCAATGCACCAGAGATCGCGGCGATGGCGCAGAGCTTAGGCGTGAAAGCCATCACCGTGCATGGCCGCACTCGCAACCAGTTCTATGGCGGCAAGGCCGACTGGCGCGCCGTGGCCGAGGTAAAGAAGGCCGTGTCGATTCCGGTGATCGTGAACGGCGATATCATCGATGCCGTATCAGCGCGCGCCGCGCTGGCGCAGTCCGGCGCCGATGCGCTGATGATCGGACGCGGCGCCTATGGCCGGCCCTGGATCGCCGCCGCGCTGGACAAGGCCCTGAATACAGATGGAACGGCCGTCGAGCCCGACATTGCCTCCCGATTGGGCATCGCGCTTGAACATTTCACAGACACATTGCGCTTTTATGGTGATGCGTTGGGCCTGAAAGTCTTCCGCAAACATTTGGGATGGTATGTTGAGCAGGCCTTATATCCCGCCGACCCCATCGAACGGCGGGCGACCAAGGCCCGCATGTGTCAAATTGACAACGTAAACGACGTAGAATCGGCATTGGCTGTACTTTGGTCCAATTCCGCCCTTCCAATTTTCGCAGACGCACATATGTAAAGACCCCGGCGGTCATGGCCGCCATCGGGGACCTTTATTTGTCTTGGGATGTCCGGGACGGCCTTGGCCGAACGTCATCCTAATCCATGATTTTTTCGGGGATATTGATGTCGCGTCGCTTTTTGCCATCGCTGACCATTGGCATGGTCACCCTTCTCGTTCTGGCCGGTTGCGGCCGTCCTCCGCAGCAGCGGATGCCCCCGCCCGCCGTCGACTTCGTCACCATCGCCGAACAGACGATTGCGCTGACCGTCGATCTGCCGGGCCGCACCCATCCTTTCGCCATGTCCGAGATCCGTCCCCAGATCAACGGCATCGTGCTGAAGCGCCTATTCGTGGAAGGCTCGACAGTGAAGGCGGGCCAGCCGCTCTACCAGATCGATCCGGCGCGCTATCGCGCCGTTTATGACAGCACGCTCGCGACCCTGGCTTCCACCAAGGTGAAGGCAGAGCGCTATCAGCGCCTGCTGTCGGAGAACGCCATCGCGCCGCAGGATGCCGACGATGCCCGCGCCACCTATCTCCAGGCCAAGGCCAATGCCGAAAGCGCCCGCATCAACCTGAACTATACCCGCATCCTCTCGCCCATCACCGGACGCATCGGCGCCTCCACCGTGACCGAAGGCGCACTGGTGACGGCTCAGCAGGCAAGCGCCATGACCACCGTGTCGACGCTCGATCCCATCTATGTCGATGTGAACCAGTCCAGCGCCGAGCTGGTGGCGCTGAAGCGCGCCATCCAGGAGGGCAATGCCAATTCTGGCGGCGCGCTGACCGCCGAAGTCTCGCTCAAGCTGGATGACGGCAGCACCTACCCCCTGAAGGGCCGCCTGCAATTCACCGACGTGACGGTGGACCCCGCGACCGGCGCGGTGCAGCTGCGCGCCATCTTCCCCAATCCGGAAAATCTGCTGCTGCCGGGCCTGTATGTCCGCGCCACCATCAACCAAGGAGTGGACCCGCATGGAATCCTGGTGCCGCAGAACGCCGTCGGCCACAACCAGAAGGGCGAGCCCACCGCGCTGGTGATCGACGACAAGAACATCGCACGACTGAAGGTTCTCAAGACCGGCCGCGCCGTTGGCAACCAGTGGCAGATTCTGGAAGGCCTGAAAGCCGGCGACCGGCTGATCACCGAAGGCCTGACCAAGGCAATGCCCGATGCGCCGGTCAATCCGCAGCCCGCGGGTGCCGCACCCGCACCGCAGCCCAGCAACCCAGCGGCCCACTAAATGAATCTCTCGCGCTTTTTCGTTGATCGCCCGGTTTTCGCCTGGGTGCTTGCCGTGGTCATCATGCTGGCCGGCGGCATCGCCGCCTTCAGCCTGCCGATCGAACAGTATCCCGCCATCGCCCCGCCCTCGGTGGTGATCAAGGCCGTATATCCCGGCGCCGACTCCGAAAGCTTGCAAAACTCCGTCACCCAGGTGATTGAGCAGCAGCTGACCGGCCTGGACAATCTTCTATATTTTTCGTCACAGTCAAACGCCGACGGCACTGTGCTGATCACCGCCACCTTCGCGGCCGGCACCAATCCCGACATCGCCCAGGTGCAGGTGCAGAACAAGGTGCAGGCCGCCGTGCCACTGCTGCCCACCGCCGTGCAGCAGCTGGGCGTCGTGGTCGCCAAGAACACGCCCAACTTCATCGTAGTGGTCGGCGTCTATGACGACACAGGTCGTTACACCAATGTCGATATTTCGGACTTCATCACGTCCAAGATGCAGGACCCGCTGAGCCGCGTGCCTGGCGTCGGCTCCACCCGCGTGTTCGGCGCCCAGTACGCCATGCGCATCTGGCTGGACCCGTTCAAGCTGCACAATTTCAACCTGCAGCCTTCCGACGTCTATTCCGCCATCCAGACCCAGAACGTGCAGGTCTCGGCCGGCCAGATCGGCGCCCAGCCAGCCGTCCCGGGCGCGGCGATCAACGCCACCGTCACCGCCCAGTCGCGGCTTCAAACCCCTGAGCAATTCCGCAACATCATCCTGAAGACCGCACCGTCCGGCGCGGTGGTGCGTCTGGCCGATGTCGCCCGTGTCGAACTGGGCGCAGAAACCTATGCCATCGCCAGCCTGTTCAACGGCTATCCCGCCGCCGGCATTCCCATCAACCTGGCGCCAGGCGCCAATGCGCTAAAGACCGTGGACGCGGTCAAGAAGAAGGCCGATGAGCTGAAAGCCTCGCTGCCGCCCGGCATGAAGCTGGTCTATCCAGTCGACAACACCACCTTCATCCGCCTGTCGATCCATGACGTGATCGTGACCCTGATCGAAGCCATCGCCCTGGTGGTGCTGGTGATGTACATCTTCCTGCAGAACTGGCGCGCTACGGTAATTCCGGCCATCGCCGTGCCGGTGGTGCTGCTGGGCACCTTCGGTGTGCTGGCGGTGGCGGGCTATTCCATCAACATATTGACCCTGTTCGCGCTGGTGCTGGTGATCGGCCTGCTGGTCGACGACGCCATCGTGGTGGTGGAAAATGTCGAACGCATCATGCATGAGGAGCGGCTGTCGCCCCGCGACGCCACCCTCAAGAGCATGAGCGAAATCACCGGCGCCCTGATCGGCATCGGCCTGGTGCTGACAGCGGTGTTCCTGCCCATGGCCTTCTTCGGCGGTTCAACCGGCATCATCTATCGCCAGTTCTCCATCACCATCGTCTCGGCCATGACCTTGTCGATCCTGGTGGCGCTGGTGCTGTCGCCGGCGCTCTGCGCCACCCTGCTCAAGCCGGTAGAAGGCGAAGGCCATGTCAAGCATGGCCGCTTCTTCACCTGGTTCAATCGCAATTTCGACGCCTTCCGCAACTGGTACCATGACCGCGCCGAATGGTTCCTGAAGCACACCTGGACCACCATGATCGCCTTTGGCGGCATCGTGGCGCTGCTGGTGGTGTTGTTCATCCGTCTGCCCACCGGCTTCCTGCCGGACGAGGACCAGGGCTTCATCTTCAACCTGATCACTCTGCCCGCTGGCACCACCCAGCCCGCCACCCTGAAAGTGGCCAAGGGCGTAGCCGACTATTACCTGGACAAGGAAAAGGACAATGTCGACTTCGTGTTCGCCGTGGCCGGCTTCTCCTTTGCCGGTTCGGGCCAGAATACCGGCATGGCCTTCACCCATCTGAGGGACTGGAGCGAGCGCAAGGGGGACAAGAACACGTCCGTCGCGATCTCACGGCGCGCCTTCATGAATTTCTTCCAGAACAAGGACGCGCAGATTTTCCCGATTGTGCCACCGTCGGTGCAGGAACTGGGTAATGCCACCGGCTTCGACCTGCAGCTGGAAGACAAGGGCAATATCGGCCATGCCGGCCTGGTGGCGGCCCGCAACCAGCTTCTGGGCCTGGCGGCGCGCGATCCGCTGCTGGCCCAGGTGCGGCCCAACAGCCTGGACGATACACCCCAGCTTCACGTGGACATCGACCAGTCCAAGGCGAGCGCGCTTGGCGTGTCGCTGGCCGACATCAATTCAACCCTCAGCGCCGCCTGGGGTTCGACATTCATCAACGACTTCATCGACCGCGGCCGCGTCAAGCGTGTCTACATGCAGGGCGATGCGCCCTATCGCATGACGCCGCAGGACCTGGACCGCTGGTATGTCCGCAGCGCGGGCGGCACCATGGCGCCCTTCTCGTCCTTCGCAACCTCGCGTTGGACCATCGGACCGGCTTCGCTGACGCGCTACAACGGCCTTCCCGCCATCGAGCTGCAGGGCCAGGGTTCTCCGGGCGTTTCGACCGGTACGGCGCTGAACCGGATGCGCGAGCTGGCGAAGCATCTGCCCAAGGAAGTGGGCATCGAGGCGACCGGCCTGTCCTATCAGGAAGAAGCCAGCGGCAGCCAGGCGCCTGCCCTGTACGCCCTCTCAATCCTGGTGATCTATCTCTGCCTAGCGGCCTTGTATGAAAGCTGGGCGATCCCGCTGTC
>JAPLPI010000180.1 GCA_026400305.1 Alphaproteobacteria bacterium
CAGGATCTGGTATTGGCTCGCGCCGCTCGCGCGCTGCGGGCGGGGCGTCCGCCCAGCGCCTGGTTGATCACCGGCCCGCCTGGCGTGGGCAAGGCGACCCTGGCCTACAGGATCGCGCGCTACCTGCTGGCCTATGGCGCCACCGCTGAGGGACCTGAAGACCTGGGCGTGCCGCAGGACAATCCAGCAACGCGGCAGATCGCATCCCAGGCACATCCGGGCCTGCTGATACTCAAGCGCGCTATAAACCCCAAGACCGACAAGCTAATGACGGTCCTGTCGGTGGACGTGATCCGAAAGCTGGCCAATTTCTTCGGCATGACCAGCGGCGCCGACGGTTGGCGCGTTGCCATCGTCGATACCGCCGACGACATGAACGACAATGCTGCCAACGCGCTGCTCAAGATGCTGGAGGAGCCGCCGGAGCGCGCCATTCTGCTGCTGCTGTCCAATACACCCGGCCGGCTTCTCCCCACCATCCGCTCGCGTTGCCAGCGTCTGGATCTGCGGCCGCTGGACGATGCGACGATGGATCAGGCGCTGAAGCCGCATCTGCCCGATGAGACGGCGGCAGAACGCGCTGCCCTGGCGCGACTGGCCGGCGGCAGCATCGGCGCGGCGCTTACCCTGGCGACCGGCGATGGCGGTGTGTTGGCGAAGGAAGCTGACAAGCTGATCCATCATGCCCAGAGCCCAGACCTGCTGGCGCTGCTGACCCTGGGCGAAAAACTGTATCGCACCCAGGACGGTCTGGAGTTGTTCGGAGAATTTCTGACGTCCACATTGGCCGACCGCATTCGCGCGCGCGCACATACCGGTGCGCCGGGTTTGGAACGCTGGGTTGCGGTGCTGAACCGGCTGGAGAAAAGCTTTACCCGCGCCACGGGCCTGCACTTGGAACCGCGCCAGACGATTTTGAGCGCTGCGCGCGATCTTTCGTTTGCAGCCCGTAACGGGGCGCTGTGATGCTGCCCCATAATTTCCTGGTCGACTCCCATTGCCATCTGGATTTTCCGGACTATGCCGGCAACTTAGACGCCGTGGTGGCCCGTGCCCGCTCCGCCGGCGTCGGTGTCTGCGTATCCATCGGCACAGAGCTGGCGCGCTTTCCGGGTGTGAAAGCGGTGGCCGAGAAATTTCCCCATGTCTGGTGCACAGTTGGCGTTCATCCGCACGAAGCGGAAAAAGAGCTTCTGGACGACGAGGCCGCGCTGCTCGCAGAAGCTGTTCACCCCAAGGTGGTGGGGATTGGCGAAACGGGCCTGGATTATTATTACGAACATGCGCCGCGCCAGCAGCAGAGATCCAATTTTCGCAGCCATATTTCCGCAGGCCGCAAGAGCGGCCTGCCGGTAATCGTGCATACCAGGGACGCCGACGACGACACTATCGAAATTTTGCGCGATGAAATGGGGAAGGGCGCCTTTACCGGCCTGATCCATTGCTTTACCGGCACGCAGCGACTGGCCGATGCGGCGCTTGAGATGGGGCTTTATATCTCGGTGTCCGGCATCGCAACCTTCAAGAACTCCACCGCCTTGCGCGACGTAATCAAGACCGTGCCGCTCGAGCGGCTGTTGGTGGAAACTGATGCGCCTTACCTGGCGCCGGTGCCGCACCGTGGCAAGACCAATGAACCGGCCTTTGTAGTGCATACCGCAAATATGTTGGCGGAGCTGAAAGCCGTCAGCCCCGGCGAACTCGCCGCCGCCACCACGGAAAACTTCTTCCGCCTGTTCAGCAAGGTTCAGCGCCCCGATGCTTGAAGTCCGCATCCTAGGCTGCGGGTCATCGGGTGGCGTCCCGCGATTGGGCGAGGGGGGCCCTCACTGGGGCGTCTGCGATCCCGCCAACCCGAAGAACCGGCGCAGCCGTTGTTCCATCTTAGTGACGCAGAAATCGGCCGGTGGCGAAACTCGCGCCCTGGTGGATACCTCGCCGGACCTGCGCGAGCAGCTGCTGGCGGCCAAAGTCGGACGGCTCGACGGCGTGCTGATTACCCACGATCACGCCGACCAGACCCACGGTATGGACGATCTACGCGTCTTGGCGCTCCAGCAAGGCGGCAGGAAACTGGACATGTGGTCCGACGGCTATGCCCTGAATAGCCTGAACCATAAGTTCAGCTATATCTTCCACGCTCCGCCCAACCGCGATTATCCGCCGATCGTAAATGCGCAGGTTCTGCCCGAACCCTTTGCGCCATTCGAGATTTTTGGTCCCGGCGGGCCGCTGCCGGTGCTGGCCATCGGGCAAAGCCATGGC
>JAPLPI010000415.1 GCA_026400305.1 Alphaproteobacteria bacterium
GCTGAAGGCCGCTGCCTCGGGTCCGTTCGGCGCCCTGAACTCCACCACCAACGCGGGTTCGCTCAATCGTTGCGACACCAATTCCTACTCCTCGATGTTCCCCAGGGAAGAACAGAATTCGTTCTTCGGCCAGTTCCACCAGCAGATCGTGCCCGGCGTCATATTTTCGACCAAGGTCCTGTGGTCGACGCGTCTGGATTCGGCGATCAATCCTGAGTTGACCGCCACCAATGTCGCGATCAACACCACCAATCCCTATTTCCAGTCGATCAACGGTGAAACCACCCAGAACGTTTCCTTCGCCTTCGGGCCTTTCTATGGCAGCCAAAGCGTCACCGATTACAACAACGTTCAAGAATTCCAGATTACGCCCAAGCTGGTGGTGGACCTGCCGTTTGGTGACTGGCAGGCGACCGCCTTGGTCAACTATGGCCGCAGTAACTCGACCGGTTTCAACAGATCGGTCAATACGGGGCTCTTGGGTCAATCGTTGCGCCAGACGGTCGTCGCAGGCGTTACGACGCCCGCACTGGTCGCCAGCAACAGTCTCGCCGGTAATGCGGTGAACCCCTACAATCTCAAGGCCGGCAATCCCCTGCTCATCGACAGTATTCTGAACACAGGGTGTGGCGCGGTCAAGGCCGCTATCGGCGGCCAGTGGGCATTTGAAGACTATGTCGCTAATTGGAACACCAACTGGCCGATCGGTACGGTCTACACGTCCCCTGCGGCGCCCGGCGCGCAGATGGCAATCGCCAGGCCGCACCGCATTATCAATTCGGGCTTTGGCGAGCTCAACATTCCAATTGTGGGCAAGGACAATGAACTGCCCTTCGTGCACGCCCTCACATTTAATGCCTCGGGCCGTCTCGACAGCTACAGCGACTTCGGCAGCACGGCCAATTACAAGCTAGGTGTCACCTATGAACCGTTCACGGCGCTCACCATCCGCGCCACCAATGGTACCTCGTTTGACGCGCCAAGCCTTGCCGACACCGCGGCGCCGGATACGCGTTTCAGCTACACCGCCCAGCGTACCTCCGCGAACACCAACGTGCCGACGGGTACATCGGCTGCCGACGCGCTGCGTCCCTCCATCAGCACACCTGGCGGCAATCCGCAGCTGGGGCCTGAAACCGGCAGGACTTGGTCGATCGGCGGCGATTTCCATCCCACCACCGAACTCGGCGTCGATCTGACGGGCCTCGACCTCAGCATCACCGCTTTCCATACCAAGTTCCAGCATCAGCAGGGCCTGATCCTCAACAGCCCTGCTACGCTGTTCAGTGGTTCCTACAATCAGTATTATATTCTCAACCCCACCCTGGCCCAGGTCCAGGCACGCTATCCGACCAATTTTAATACGGACGGAAGTGCAAAGGTCGCCACCACCGGGTTCCCCGGACCGGATCTGTCCTCGGCCTTCAATACGCCGGGCGTGAACCAGCCCTATATCCTCTATGACCTGCGCCGCAACAATCTTGGCGAAACGTTGATCGAGGGTCTGGATCTCGCAGCCAGTTACACGAGGGATATCGAAGGTTTCGGTAATTTGTCGGGCGGATTTTCGGCCACCGTCAACTCCACCAACGAAAACACGCCCGCCCCGGGCTTGGCGGCTATCAATCTCGTGAAGTATAGCGTTCCGCTCTCCGCGGCCACCGCGTTCGTGGCTGCCGTTGTCGGTCCGGTGACGGGCCGGGTTACGGTGCAATACAGCCCCGGATTTAATGTCTCGCCTGTCCTTAACCAGGCCTTGTCCCTGTATGGGCAGAAGCGCATCGAAGCATTCCACCCGGTCAACATGCATGTCAGCTATGACATGAGCGCCTTGGCCGCGTGGCTGACCGACACGGAAATGAGCGTCACGATGAACAACGTTGCCGACGACAGCCCGCCGATCTATCTCTCGGGCGGTGCGGCAAAGGCGAACAATGGTGGCGCCTATATCGTGGGGTCTGGCTCAACGCTGGGCCGGTACACCGTGATGAGCCTGCGCAAGCAATTCTAAGCGCATAATCAAACTCCTGGTTTTCCTAGCGTACAGACCCAGTCGAGCAGAAATCGGCGGGGTCTTTTTTTGCTGAGCCGCAAAGGCCTGTGTTCCCAGACGAAGGCTTTATGAGCATGGTTCCTGGTCGTTTTCCGGACGTACCGCCGTCATCACCGGAGGCGCATCCGGGCTTGGGCTCCTGGCCAGCAAGCGGATCATCGAGGAGGGAGGCCGCGTCTCGCTTTGGGACGTGAACGTTTCGGCGCCCGGTGTAAGTCAAAAACTTCCCCCAGGGGCCCACGCCGTCCAAGTTGATGTCGGCGATCATGCCAATGTCGCCGCTGCTGCCCGGCAAAGCAAAGACGCGCTGGGCAAGATTTATATCCTGATCAATTGCGCGGGCGTAACCGGCGCGACAGCCCCGGTCCAGGAATATGCCGTGGAAAGCTGGCTTCAGGTTATGAACGTCAACCTGAACGATACATTCTACGGCTGCCGGGAAATCGTCCCGCTGATGATTGCGGGCGGCTATGGGCGGATCGTGAACATTGCATCTGTGGCGGGAAAGGAAGGGAATCCCAAGGCTTCGGCATATTCTGCTTCCAAGGCAGGCGTAATTGGCTTCACCAAGTCCCTGGGGAAAGAGCTGGCAACAAGCGGCATCACGGTAAACTGCGTCACCCCGGCCACGTTCGAGAGCCTGATCTTGGATCAACTGCCAAAATCCCAAATCGATTACATGCGCTCGTGAATTCCTATGGGGCGGCTGGGTGAGGCCGCCGAATGCGCCGCGCTTGTCTGCTGGCTAGCGAGTTAAGAATGGTCGTTTTCTAGCGCGGCTACGTTTATATTTCCGGTGACCGTACAACGCATTGATTTTCACCGCTTGATCCTGCGTACGATTGTGCGCTGCATCAATTCAGGCGTATCCTGTGGCAAGCCACCGATCGGAAACTTGCATTGTCTCATATAGATTGATAAAATTTTATATAGAGAAATAAAAAATCAGCCGTGCAAAGCGACGGGATAAATCACCTGGCGACAAGTTCGGGAAGATTTTCTGAGAGGGACGTGATGCCTACTCCCAAGAATCTTTCGGTACAGAAGGCGTTCACTTTGTTGCGGTCCTTCCGCGGCCCCGAAGAGTGGCTGACAAATGCGGAACTTAGCAGGCGTTCCGGGCTCTCCGAGCCCAGCTCACATCGCTTGATGAAAACCCTTGAGGAAGTCGGCGCTGTGGTGCGCAACCGGCGTGGGTGGTATCGGCCGGGGATGGTTTTGGCTACGCTGTCCAAGGATGTCGCAATAGGAGATTTAATTCGCGCCACGTCCGAGGATGTTTTGCGCAGACTTGCCTCCGACCTCGGCGGCGTTGTGCATATAGGCGCTCTGAAAAACAACATGGTAACTTACACGGCAAAGTTTGGTGAGTCGAAAAAGGTGTCGATCCCGAGTTGCGTCGGCATGCAGCAGGAAGCCTATTGCAGCGCATTAGGAAAAGTCTTGTTGGCCGGCTTGTCGCATCATGAGCTTGAGGATTTTCTTCATGACGGCAATTTTGTCTCGCTAACCCCGCAGACGATTACGACCATCGGTAGCTTGCGGGCTGAAATCGTTGAAGTCCGGGAGAGGGGCTTCTCGGTGGACAACAAGGAAGTATTTCAGACAATATGCTGCGTCGGTGCCCCTATTCACGATCCGGACGGTAATACCGTGGCGGCCATCTCTTTTGCGGATACGGCGATGAATTTGTGCTCGACCTGGCAGCAAGAAGTCCATGGCCGGCTGATGTCGGCTAAGGAGAAGGTCAGCCGGAAGATTTTTCCGCTCTTCGAAATGGCAGCCCACTGATATTGCATGAACACAGATCCCAGGATGGGGATCTATTGAAAGGATTTTTACATGATAGGCAAT
>JAPLPI010000391.1 GCA_026400305.1 Alphaproteobacteria bacterium
GACGCACGATGCCGCGGTGGAGGTGCTGGCCACGAAAAAGCTGAAGATCGATGTCGATGAGACAATAGAGCCGAATGCAACTAGCGCAGCGGCCCAGGTCTCCAAGTTCAAGAGCGCCGGAGTGGACGTCATCCTGCATGGCGGTACGCCGCGCGCGCTGGCCTTCATCATCCGCGAGATCTACAAGCAGGGCGTCAAGGCGCCGCTGATCAGCTTTGGCGGAGGTTCGGCGGCATCTATCTTCGAATTGGTGGAACGTGAGGCGCCAATTGAATACTATGCAGTGAGTCCCTTGGCATGCCGACTTACCGATCCCTGTACCGCGGAGTTCACCAAGGCCTGGAAAGAGAAATACCCCAGCGAGCCGCCGCTGGTCTGGACGGCACAAGGCTACGCGGCCATGCAGATGTTCCTCGAAGGACTTCGCCGTGCCGGGCCAGATCTGACCTCGGCCAAAGTGATCGAGACTTTCGAAACCATGCCCGAGTTCAAGTCGCCGATCATTCCGTATCCGATGAAGTTCAGCGCCACCAGCCACCGGGGCGTACATGGCGGGTACCTCGACGGCTTCAAGAATGGCAAGCACCATTTCTTTGGTGACGAGATCAAGTAACCGGTGACCGCCAAACCGCTTAACGACCGCGCAAAGGCATAAAATTTATGCTGTCCTCGGTATTGGTAAACGGGATCGTCGTCGGCTGCATCTACGCCTTGGTGGCGGTGGGCTTCACGATGATCTACAACGCCACGGAGACGGTCAATTTCGCGGTCGGCGAAAGCCTGATGATTGGGGCCTATCTGTTGCTGACCTTCACCAAGTTCGGGAACTGGTCTTATCCGCTGGCCTTGCTGACGACCCTGGCGGTTGCAGGGCTGATCGGCTTCGTGGTGTTCGATCGGCTGGTGTCGCGGCCGCTCATGACGGCGTCCATGCTCAGCCGGGTAATAGCGCTGATGGGCCTGGCGTCGGTCATGAAAGGAACTGTGCGGCTGATCTGGGGTGCCGACGCGATCCACATGTCCAGCCCTTTCTCGACCAAGCCTATCGTGGTCGGCCCAGTCGAAATAAGCCAGCAGGAGATCGCCATCGTGGTGGTGACGATCTCGGTCATAGCCTTGCTGTACCTATTCTTCCAGCACACGCGGATAGGCATGGCCATGCGCGCGACATCCCAGAACCGCCGGGCTGCCTCCCTGATGGGCGTCAGCGTCACGGGCGTGTTTGCCGCCGCCTGGATCATAGGCACCATGTTGAGTGCGCTGGGAGGCGTGTTCCTCGGCCCGCTGCTGCTGGTCGACCCGGACATGGGGTCGATCGCGTTCAAGTCCTTCACGGCGGTCGTGCTGGGCGGATTCGGCAGCCTGCCGGGGGCGGTGGTCGGTGGCATCCTGTTGGGCGTGGTGGAGAACTTCGCGGGAGGCTACATCCGCTCCGACCTGCAGATTGCCGTGACATTCATCCTACTGATTGCCGTCCTGGCCATCAAGCCCACCGGCCTGCTGGGCAAGCCGCTGGCGAAACGAGTCTGAACTCCATATGACCACAATGACTGGATGCCGGCCGCCGGCCGCGATCCTGGCCCTTGTGCTGGCCGGCGCAGTGGGACCTTTCCTCGACAACTACCTTCTCTATGTGCTGAGCCTCATCGGCGTCTACGCCATATTCGCGCTGGG
>JAPLPI010000041.1 GCA_026400305.1 Alphaproteobacteria bacterium
CCTGGCCGAGATGGGCTTCTTCGCCAGCCTGACCCTGGCCGCGGCCGTGGTGGGCGATGTCTGCGGCGGCCTGTTCTCCGACATGATCATTCACCGCACTGGGCGCATCAAGTTCGCCCGCCAGAGCGTGGCAATCACCGGTTTCATTATCGGCGCGATTTTTATTCCGTTGGGCTGCTGGACCCGTGATCCCTACATGACCGCCGCCATGTTCGGCATCGGCGTGTTCGGGCTGGAGCTGGTGGTCGGCAATGCCTGGGCCGTGACCCTGGACATCGGCGGCAGCTTCGCCGGCTCCTGTTCGGCGGTGATGAACACCTTCGGCAATATCGGCGGGGCCCTGGTCGCGACGGCCACCGGCTTCATCGTCAAATATTATGGCTGGAACGACGCTTTCTATGTCGTGGCGGGACTGTCGGTGGTGGGTGCGATCCTGTTCACCCAGATCGATGCCGGCCGCAAGCTGGCGCCGGATACCACCAGCCCGGTGGCCTGACCGGAGCAGGGAATGGACGCGAAAAACACGGCTTTTGAAGGGTTTTTTGTTTCCAGGGCGGGGTGTTCACTTTTCCGCGAAATTGGCTATGGTCCCGCCGCCATGGAACCATTCACAAAGCTCGAGGGCGTTGCCGCTCCCCTGAAGATGATCAATGTCGACACCGACATGATCATCCCCAAGCAATATCTAAAGACCATCCAGCGCACCGGATTGGGCAAGGCGCTGTTCGACGAGATGCGCTTCAACCAGGACGGCTCCGAGAAGCCGAACTTCGTGCTGAACAAGCCCGCCTATCGCAAGGCCAAGATCCTGGTGGCGGGCGAGAATTTCGGCTGCGGCTCGTCGCGCGAGCATGCCCCATGGGCCCTGCTGGATTTCGGTATCCGCTGCGTCATCGCCCCCAGCTTCGCCGACATCTTCTATGGCAACTGCTTCAAGAACGGCATTCTGCCGATTAAGCTGCCGCAGGAGCAGGTCGACAAGCTGATGGACGATGCGGAACGCGGCGCCAATGCCGTGATCTCCATTGATCTCGAAAAGCTGGAAATCCGCGGCCCCGATGGCGGGATGATCAAGTTCGAGGTCGATCCCTTCCGTCGCCAGGTGCTGCTGAATGGCTGGGACGATATCGCGCTCACCCTGCGGGCCGGCGAAAAGATTGACGCTTACGAAAAGAACCAGCAGCCCTGGCTCTAGCCCGGCCGCTTTAGGAATATTTCCATGAACGAATACAAGCTGCTTCTGCTGCCGGGTGACGGCATCGGTCCGGAAGTTCTCGATGCCACCATGCGCGTGGTCGGCTGGTATGGCCAGAAGGGCCTGCCCTACAAGACCGACGAGGCGCTGCTGGGCGGCGCTGCGATCGACGCTACCGGCCGCCCCGATCCGGATGAGACGTTTGTGAAGGCTGTCGCCGCCGATGCGGTGCTGATGGGTTCGGTGGGTGGTCCCAAGTGGGATGGCCTGCCGTTCGAGAGGCGCGCCGAACGCGGTCTGCTGCGCGTGCGCAAGGATATGGGCGTGTACGCCAATCTGCGTCCGGCGCTGTGCTTCGATGCTTTGAAGGATGCGTCCACCCTCAAGCCCGAGATCGTGGCGGGCCTGGACATCCTGATCGTGCGCGAACTGATGGGCGGCGTCTATTTCGGCGAACCCAAGGAAACCACCACCCTGGCAGACGGCCAGAAGCGCGCCGTGGATACTGGCGTCTATACCACCAGTGAGATCGAACGGGTCTGCCGCGTCGCCTTCGACATGGCGCGCCTGCGCGGCAACAAGGTGCACAGCGCCGAAAAGTCCAACGTGATGGTCACGGGTGTGCTGTGGAAGGAAGTCGTCACCGACCTGCACAAGCGCGAATATTTCGACGTGGAACTGCACCATATCCTGGCCGACAACGCCGCCATGCAGCTGGTGCGCAATCCCAAGCAGTTCGACGTGCTGGTGACCGATAACCTGTTCGGCGACGTGCTGTCGGACGAGGCGGCCCAGCTCACCGGCTCCATCGGTATGTTGCCGTCCGCCTCGCTGGGCGACAAGAAGGCCAATGGCCTGCCGTCGGCGCTATATGAGCCGATCCATGGCAGCGCGCCGGACATAGCCGGTCAGGGCCTGGCCAATCCCATCGCCTCCATTCTCTCTTTCGCCATGTGCCTGCGTTATTCCTTCGGCATGAAGGACGAGGCGGCGCGGCTGGAAAGGGCGGTCGACAAGGTGCTGGCCAACGGCTATCGCACTGGCGACATCATGCAACCGGGGATGAACAAGGTGGGAACCACGGCTATGACCGATGCCATTCTGAAGGCGTTAGATAAGTCGGCTTAGCCAAACCTGTCATTCCAGCGAAAGCGGGCATTAGTCGTCCTTTAAAACTCTACGCGCCTGGTGCAGCAGCGGTTCGGTGTAGCCGGACGGCTGCGACTTGCCCTTGAACACCAGGTTGCAAGCCGCTGCAAAGGCGATGCCGTCAAAGCCAGGCGCCATGGGCTGATAGAGCGCATCGCCGGCGTTCTGCTGGTCCACCACTGTGGCCATGCGCTTAAGGCTTTCCATCGCCTGATCTTGCTTGACGATGTCGTGCTCGATCCAGTTGGCGATATGCTGGCTGGAAATGCGCAAGGTGGCGCGGTCTTCCATCAGCCCGACATTGTGGATGTCGAGCACCTTGGAACAGCCCACGCCCTGATCCACCCAGCGCACCACATAACCCAGGATGCCCTGGGCATTATTGTCTAGCTCCTGCTGCACCTCGTCGCTGCTCCAGTTGGGTCGATCGGCCAGCGGAATGGTGAGAATGTCCGACAGTTTGGCGCGCGGGCGCGATTTCAGTTCGTCCTGCCGCGCCTTCACACTGACCTGGTGATAATGCAGCGCGTGCAACGTCGCGGCGGTGGGTGACGGCACCCAGGCGCAGGACGCGCCCGATTTGGGATGGCCGATCTTGACCTTCAGCATTTCGGCCATCCGGTCGGGCATCGCCCACATGCCCTTGCCGATCTGGGCCTTGCCCTGGAAGCCGCAGGCCAGGCCGATATCCACATTCTGGTCTTCGTAAGCGGCCAGCCACTTCGACGTCTTCATTTCGCCCTTGCGGACCATCGGCCCCGCATACATGGAGGTATGCATCTCGTCGCCGGTGCGGTCTAGGAAGCCGGTATTGATGAAGGCGATGCGGTCTTTGCCGGCGCGGATGCATTCCTTGAGATTGACGGAGGTGCGACGCTCCTCGTCCATCACGCCCATTTTGATCGTATTGCGTTCGAGCCCCAGAATATCCTCGATGCCATCAAATAGCGTGTTGGTGAACGCCACTTCGGTGGGACCGTGCATCTTGGGCTTGACGATATAGATAGAACCCTGGCGGCTGTTGTGGCGCTTGCCCTTGATGTCGTGCAATGAGATCAGGCTGGTGACGACGCCGTCCATCAACCCTTCGCCGATCTCGCTGATGCTCTTTCCATCTTCTGAGGGCACCAGGATGGAGTCGCTGGTCATCAGATGGCCGACATTGCGGATGAACAGCAGGCTGCGGCCGGGCAGGGTCAGCTTGCTTCCGTCCGGCGCGGTGTAATCGCGGTCGGGATTGGCGGCGCGGTCCACGGTCTTGCCGGCTTTTTGGAAGCTTGCGGTCAGGCTGGCATTCATCAGACCCAGCCAGTTGCGATAGGCGCCGACCTTGTCCTCAGCGTCCACCGCGGCGATGGAATCTTCGCAATCCATGATGGTCGTGATGGCCGCTTCCAGCACCACGTCGCTGATGCCTGCCTTGTCTGTCTTGCCGATGGCGGTGGAACGGTTAAGATGGATTTCGATGTGCAGGCCGTTTTGTTCGAGCAGGATCAGGCTGGGGCTCGCCGCGTCCCCGGCATAGCCCTTGAACATCGCCGGGTCTTTGAGCGCCGGTTCCAGCCTGCCGTTCTTCACCGCAAGGCTGGACGCGTCCTTCCACGAGCCGCTGGCCAGCGGCATGGCCTGGTCGAGAATGTCGCGCGCAAACGCAATGACGGCGTCGCCGCGCTTCTGGTTGTAGCCCTTGCCGGGCGCCAGATCGCTGTCCTGGGAAATCGCATCGGTGCCGTACAGTGCGTCATACAGGCTGCCCCAGCGGGCGTTGACCGCGTTCAGGGCAAAGCGGGCATTG
>JAPLPI010000207.1 GCA_026400305.1 Alphaproteobacteria bacterium
GGCGTGCGCTATGCTCCGCTGGAAGAACTGGCGGTGTTGAACCCGAAAACGATGAAGCCCGTGCCCGCCGACGGCAAGACCATCGGCGAGGTAATGTTCCGCGGCAATATCGTGATGCGCGGCTATCTGAAAAATCCCAAGGCCACGCGCGACGCCCTAGAAGGTGGCTGGTTCCATTCCGGCGACCTGGGCGTGATGTATCCGGACGGATATATCCAGCTGAAAGACCGCAGCAAGGACATCATAATTTCCGGCGGCGAGAATATCTCCTCCATCGAAGTGGAAGACGCCATCGCCAAGCACCCCGCCGTGCTGTTCGTGGCGGTGGTGGCGAGGCCCGACGCCAAGTGGGGCGAGCATCCCTGCGCATTCGTGGAACTGCGGCCCGGCGCCAGGGTGAGCGAAACCGAGATCAGCGATTTCGCACGGGCGCGGCTGGCCAAATTCAAGATGCCGCGCACCATCGTGTTTTCGGATCTGCCCAAGACATCCACGGGCAAGATCCAGAAGTTTCTGCTGCGCGAAATGGCGAAGGCTTTGTAGTCAATTCCCGCGGCCGCGCACTTATTAAATTACGCTCCGGCTCTCGCCTACGCGTCCGCGCGCGGCCCGGCGGGATAGAGGCAGCTCAGTTAACGACGCTTCTCAGCCGTTCGATCTCGTCCTTAATTCGAAGTTTTTGCTTTTTCAGGGCTACGACCCGGATCTCGTCCCAGTCAGGGTTGCACGTCTTGTTCTCGATGATGTCCTGGATTTTTTTATGCTGGTTGGACAGATGGTTGATATGTTCCTGTATCGCCATACATGCACCTCATCGTTGGATTTCGGTCGGCTGGCGCTACCACTTGGCTCGCGCCTGGCCCCAAAATTCACCCACAAATCCAGGGGCCTGTCATCCCCAAAAAAGGTGGGAACCGAAACTCTTTATGCTTTCCTTAAGAAGTGCTAACGGGTGGCACATGACACGGAGCGGGAACCCAAAAGACAAAGCGGAGCGGCTGGTTATCGGCCTGTCGGGGGCGTCTGGCGTTGCCTATGGCATCCGCCTTCTGGATGCCTGCAGCGAGCTTGGGATAGAATCGCACTTGGTTATGACTAAGCCCGCGGAAATGACCATCGGCTACGAAACAAAAATGTCGACCCGCCAGGTTACCGCTAAAGCGGATTACAGCTACGCGATCGCGGACATTGCCGCGCCCATCGCCAGCGGCAGTTTCAAGACCAAGGGCATGATCGTGGCGCCGTGCAGTATACGGACGATGAGCGAGATCGCCACCGGCGTGACCACCAGCCTTCTGACCCGCGCCGCCGATGTGATGCTGAAGGAGCGCCGGCCGCTGGTGCTGATGGTACGCGAGACGCCGCTGCACCTGGGACACCTGCGCACCATGACGGCGCTGGCGGAAATGGGCGCCATCATCCTGCCGCCAGTCCCCGCTTTTTACGCCGAGCCGAAGACGCTGACCGACCTGGTGGACCAGATGGTAGGTCGTTGTTTGGATTTGTTCGACTATGACTGGCCCGACGTGAAGCGCTGGGGCGAGGAATTGGCCAAGGGCCGCAGGAAAAAGAAGCGATGACCGGAGTTGTTGGTCCCAACGAAGTCGCCGCGCGCGCCAAGCTGACCCAGCTGACCCAGGAAGATCGCGACCTGGATTCCGCCATCGAGGCCATGGTGCGGGCGGGTAATCCCGACCTGATGGCGCTGGCGCGGCTGAAGAAGCGCAAGCTTCAGCTGAAGGACGAGATCACCGAGATCAACAACGGCCTGCTGCCGGATATAATCGCGTAGCCCTAATGCTTCGATAGGCTCAGAATGAGGAATTCCTCACCCTGAGCTTGACGAAGAGTGAGGCCGCTTAAGCCGGCGCCAACTCGCCCAGCTTCTTGCGAATGGCATCCAGCGCAGCTTGCGGATTGCCGTTGTACGGTCCGCCGGCCTGGGCCATGTCGGGACGGCCGCCGCCGCCCTTGCCACCCAGCGCTTCCGCCGCCACCCGCACCAGGTCCACCGCGCTGATGCGCGATGTAAGGTCGTCGGTGACGCCGGCCACGATCGAAACCTTGCCGTCCGCGGCGGTGACGAAGGCCACCACGCCACTGCCGACCTGGGACTTCGCGCCGTCGGCCAGGCTCTTGAGGTCCTTGGGCGAGACGCCGTCCACCAATTTCAGCACGGCTTTCAGGCCCGCGATGGTTTCATCGGCGTCGCCGCCCGATTGCGCCGGACCGGCCAGCGCCAGCTGCTTCTTGGCTTCCGCCAATTCGCGTTCCAGCTTGCGGCGTTCTTCCGACAACTGCGCCACGCGAAATGACAATTCGCCGATCGGCGCCTTGATGGCCGACGCCGCTTCGCGGGCGATCTCCGCCTGCCCCGACAGGTAACGGCGGGCATGTTCGGATGTCAGCGCCTCGATGCGGCGCACGCCGGCGGCCACGGCACTTTCCGCCAGGATGGTGAACAGGCCGATATCGCCTAGACGGTGGACATGGGTGCCGCCGCACAGTTCGACAGAATAGGATTTTTCGCCGTCCAGGTCCACGCCCATCGACAGCACGCGCACTTCATCGCCGTATTTTTCACCGAACAGGGCTTCGGCCCCCGCCTTGATCGCCTGGTCGGTGGCCATCAAACGCGTGGTGGTATCGGAGTTCTGGCGGATCACGACATTGACCTGCGCCTCGATCTTTTCCAGTTCCTGGGGTGACACCGGCTTCTGGTGCGAGAAGTCAAAGCGCAGCCGCTCGGCATTCACCAGCGAACCCTTCTGGCTGACATGGTTGCCCAGCACGCGCTTGAGCGCGGCGTGCAGCAAATGGGTGGCACTGTGATTGGCGCGGGTGGCGCGGCGCCGCTCGGTATCCACTTTCAGGTCCACGGCATCGCCGGGCGCGAAGCTGCCTTCGGTGATGCGCACGCTGTGCACATGCAGGGCGCCCAGCTTCTTTTGAGAGTCGGTAACCTGACCCTTGGCCCTGGCCGAATTCATGTGACCGGTATCGCCAGCCTGGCCGCCGGATTCGCCATAGAAGGGCGTCTGGTTGCTAACCATCTCCACCGCTTCGCCAGCACTGGCCGCCATCACCCGGCCGCCATCCTTGAAGATGGCCAACACCACGCCTTCGGCCGTTTCGGTGTCATAGCCCAGGAATTCGGTACGGCCGACTTCGTCCAGAACCGAAAACCACTTGGCTTCGCTGGCGGCGTCGGCATTGCCGGTCCAGGAGGCGCGGGCTTCCTGCTTTTGTTTTTGCATTGACGCCGCAAAGCCGTCGGTATCCACCGTGACGCCGCGGGCGCGCAGGGATTCCTCGGTCAAGTCCAGCGGGAAGCCGTACGTGTCATAGAGCTTGAAGGCGACATCGCCCTTGAGCTGGTCGCCCTTGTTCAACCCAATACTGGCTTCGTCCAGCAGCTTGAGGCCGCGTGCCAGGGTTTCGCGGAAGCGGATTTCTTCCAGCTTCAAGGTCTCGGCGATCATGGCTTCGCTGCGCTTGAGTTCGGGATAGGCCGAGCCCATCTCACCAACCAGCGCCGGCACCAGCCGGTGCATCAGGGGATCCTTGGTGCCCAGCAGGTGTGCGTGGCGCATGGCGCGGCGCATGATCCGGCGCAGCACATAACCGCGGCCTTCGTTCGACGGCAGCACGCCGTCCGCGATCAGGAAGGAGGTGGCGCGCAGGTGATCGGAAATGATGCGATGGCTGAACGTGGCCTCGCCGGTGCTCGCGACACCGCTGGCCGATTCCGAGGCCGCGATCAAATGGCGGAAGAGGTCCACATCGTAATTGTTCGTCACGCCCTGCAGGATGGCGGCGATACGCTCCAGCCCCATGCCGGTGTCGATGGAGGGCTTGGGCAAGTTGAGACGGGTATTTTCGTCCACCTGCTCGAACTGCATGAACACAAGGTTCCAGAATTCCAGGTAGCGGTCGCCGTCTTCTTCCGGCGAGCCCGGCGGGCCGCCCGCAACGGACGGGCCCTGGTCGTAGAAGATTTCCGAACAGAAGCCGCATGGGCCGGTGGGACCCATGGCCCACAGGTTGCTTTCATGGCCGATGATCCTGTCATCGCTGAAACCGGCGATCTTCTTCCAGAGCTGACGGGCCTCATCATCGGTGGGATAAACCGTGATCAACAGCTTGTCCGCAGGCAGCCCCACCACCTTGGTGATGAAATCCCAGGCGAAGGTGATCGCGTCTTCCTTGAAGTAATCGCCGAAAGAGAAGTTCCCCAGCATCTCGAAGAAGGTGTGATGGCGGGCGGTATAGCCGACATTGTCCAGATCGTTGTGCTTGCCACCGGCGCGCACACATTTCTGCACCGTGGTGGCGCGGCTGTAGGGGCGCTTTTCAGCGCCAGTGAAAAGGTTCTTGAACTGGACCATGCCCGCATTGGTGAACAGCAGGGTCGGGTCGTTGCGCGGCACCAGCGGTGAGGACGGCACATTGGTGTGCCCCCGCTCAGCGAAGAAATCGAGGAACCCGGTGCGGACTTCGGAAAGGCTTTTCATAAGCCTATGTTGTAACGGCTCCAAAAAACCTTGTCACCCTTGGGTTTTTGGGGACCAGAGCCGCAAAAAACAAAGGGCGTCCGCATTCACACGGACGCCCTTTGCCGAGGAGCTGAGGCCCCCATGGCTAGGGCTTATCAGCTTTATGATTTGGCCTTCAGGCCTATTCTTCTTCCGGCTCCGCCTTTTCCGAGACGTCCAGAACCAGGTTCTGGCCAATCTGGCCGGCATTGGCACGGATGGCGGCTTCAATCTTGTCGGCGATGTCGCGGTTCTCGGTCAGGAAGGTCTTGGCCGATTCCCGGCCCTGGCCGATGCGCGCACCGTCATAGGAATACCAAGAGCCCGACTTCTCCACGATGCCGGCCTTGGCGCCCAGATCGACCAGCTCACCGACCTTGGAAATGCCCACACCATACATGATGTCGAACTCGACCTGCTTGAAGGGCGGGGCCACCTTGTTCTTGACCACCTTCACGCGGGTCTGATTGCCAATCACTTCGTCGCGGTCCTTGATGGCGCCTATGCGGCGGATATCCAGGCGCACCGAGGCATAGAATTTCAGCGCATTGCCGCCGGTGGTGGTTTCCGGATTGCCGAACATGATTCCGATTTTCATGCGGATCTGATTGATGAAAAGCACGATGGTGTTGGACTTGGAAATGCTGCCGGTCAGCTTGCGCAGCGCCTGACTCATCAAACGCGCCTGAAGGCCAGGCAGGGAATCGCCCATTTCGCCCTCCAGTTCGGCCTTGGGTGTCAGGGCGGCGACCGAGTCGATAACCACGATGTCCACACCGCCGGACCGCACCAGCGTGTCGGTGATTTCCAGCGCCTGTTCGCCGGATGTCCACGCCCAGCTTACCGGCATAGACCGGGTCTAGGGCATGCTCGGCGTCCACGAAGGCGGCGATGCCGCCCTTCTTCTGGATCTCTGCGATGACATGCAACGCCAGGGTAGTCTTACCTGAGGATTCCGGACCATAGACCTCGATCACGCGGCCGCGGGGCAACCCGCCGATGCCCAGCGCGATATCAAGGCCAAGTGAACCGGTCGAAACGGAGTCGGTCGCCAGCCCTAGGTCACGGCTGCCCAGCTTCATCACCGAGCCCTTGCCGAAGGCACGGTCGATCTGACTCAGCGCCGCGTCCAGCGCGCGCTTGCGGTCCGAATTTTGTTCCTTGCTAACCACCCGTAAAGCCGCCTGTGACATGAGATATCTCCCGTTATTTCACGGCGTCCGCTGATTCCCAAGCGAATCCCACGGCGACGAGAAGTCGCAAATGTACGTGATTTGTTCTCTTTGGCAAGATGCTGCCTAATGCGTTGAAATAAAGAACTAATACTACATATTGTTCTTACTATGTTCCTAGAAATTTATTGGCAGTGTCTCAGTTTTAATTTCTGCCTTTTGCGGCGAATCGCTGTAACCGACCCAAAACCTGGCGGCCGAACCCATGGGACGAATTCGTTCTGTTTTTGTTCCGTTGGTCGTTGCCGCTTCCCTGTCGTCATGAATGATCCTAGGGCTCGCTCTAGTGGGCACAGTGCGGGGAACAGCCCTGCTCCCGAACACTACCCCGCAATACAACTACAGTGAGGTGCCGGAGCTATGGCGACAGCACGCGCGCGAACCTTGGAGGGTTCTATTTCCTGATCTTGAGTGGAAGCCGCCTAACGGGGATTAGACCGGTGCGCGCTTCTTGTATGGGCCGCGAAGCTAGGTTCAAAGCCGCATGACACGAAGTCAGGAAAGCCAGAGCTGTGCGGGCTAGGTGAAGATGGGCACAGCCAGAAAATAGAAAAGGCAGAAGGGGAATACTTCCGCGCGCTTCCTAGCGCCACTGCAGACAAGTTCGTGACAAGGTACTCCAAAATTTTTCTATCGTAACTCTTTCATATAAACCTGGTCAGAATTGGAAACTAAGCGACGGTCATAGGGCCCCGCAATCAGTCATTATGTCGGATAAAGACTTCACCGCGCGCGTAGATCGAAATGAGATTGCATTTAGAAAAGGCGATCTATTGATTTGCAACGTCGCGGAGAGAGCGCGGCGCACTGCTGGCGGCTTCAAATCAGAATATGAAATTGAGAAGGTTTTAGAACACCGACCGCCTCCCCCGCCCCAGCCGGCGCTAGACTGGGGAAAGCCAAAAGCCTAGCTCTTAGGGTTTCGCAGTTTAAGAACGCCGCAGAGCGCCCCATTTCCGCCATCAACCAGTCACGCGCCAAGCGTCACAGATACGTCGACGGTCGGACAGCCTGCCGCTTGCGAAAAGGACCAATGGGACATGGAACAGGCCAAACGCGATTATCTATTTCGCTATGCCGATGAGATGGGCGGCGTCATCCGCTCCGCCTTCATGCAATGCCCCGAAGATGCCGTTTCCTTCGAGCGGGCGCGCAACATCATGCAGGACCGCTATGCCTCGCTCGAAGTCTTTGACGGCGAGCGTGTCGTCCATACCGAGTGCAAGTCGGGCGCCGCTTAACCGCCGGTCCCGCCCTCTTCCAAGCCCGGCTTGTGGCGGCTAGGCTCCCCACCAAAATAGGGAACGCTATGAAAACACTCGCTTTGGGCCTGACGGCGGTCCTGTTCACCGCGTCGCTGGCCTGGTCCGCGCCCTGGATGACCTCGACTTCGATCAAGGACGCGGCCCGCATCCCGGTGCGCTTTGGCGGCGACGACCAGAAGCGCGCCTGCAGCCCCCGCAATCCCGCCATCTGCCCCTGCCCCGGCAAGAATGTCTTGCCGCAGCTGGCCTGGCATGACGCGCCTGCCGGGACCAAAAGCTTCGCCATCCTAATGTACGACATCGACGGCCAGTTCGGCGCGGGCGTGTCGCACTGGGTGGCCTACAATATCGCGGCCACCACCACGGAATTGAATGAAGGCGACGGCACCGGCTTTACCGGTGGCGCGGGCAACCGCAGCAATCCTAATTACATCGGCCTCTGCCCGCCGCAAGGCGACGGGCCGCACCATTACCTGATCACGGTGATGGCCACCGACCTGGGGCCGAGCCTGGCGCCCGCCCTGACGCGCGACCAATTCCTGGCCGCCGCCAAGGGTCACCTGCTGAGCAGCGCCACCATCGGCGGCCTGTTCTCCCGCCAATACAACTAGGATTGCCATGATGAAGAAGATTGCGCTCGCTCTTGCATGCCTGTACTCGATTCATTTTTGGGCCGCACCGGCGGAAGCCAAAATCGAAAAAGCGTCCTGGGGCGAGACCGCCGATCACCAGAAGGTCGATATCTACACCCTGACCAACGCGCGCGGCATGAGTGCGCGCATCACCAATTACGGCGCCTTCCTGGTCAGCCTGAATGTGCCGGACCGCAAAGGCAAGTTTGCCGATGTGGTGCTGGGCTATGACAAGCTGGAGGAATACACCCACGGCACCACCTATGGCGCGGTGATCGGCCGCTTCGCCAACCGCATCGGCGGCGCCCAGTTCACCCTGGACGGCAAGACCTATCACCTGAAGGCCAATGCCGGGCCCAACAACATCCATGGCGGGCCGGTCGGATTTTCCTATCACGTCTACAACGCCACCATGCTGGATGGAAAATCCCCCAGCCTGATCTTGCAGATGATTTCGCCGGACGGCGACCAGGGCTTTCCCGGCAACCTGAATTTCACGGTGATCTACACCCTGACCGCCAACAACGCGTTGCGCATCGATTACCGCGCCACCACCGACAAGCCGACGTTGCTGAATCCCACCAACCATTCCTATTTCAACCTGAAGGGCGCCGGCAAAGGCGATGTGCTGGGCCACCGGGTACAGATCCTCTCGGATGCAGTGACGCCCACCGACGCCAATCACATGGCGACCGGCGAAGTGATGAAGTTGGCGGGCACCGGCTTTGACTTCACCAAGCCCAAGTCGCTGGGCAAGGAAATCAACGGCCCCGATCCCGCCATCGTCGCCACGCCAGGCTACGACATCAACTTCATCGTGCGCGGCAAGCCGGGTCTGCTGCGCCCCGCCGCCCATGTGGTGGAGCCGGAATCGGGCCGGGTGATGGATGTGTGGACCACCCAGCCGGGCATCCAGCTTTACCTGCCCAACAATGAGAAACCGCTGACCGGAAAGGGCGGGGCGCAATATATCAAGCGCGGCGCCTTCTGCCTGGAGACCCAGCATTTCGCCAACGCGCCCAACATCCCGGCCTTCCCCACCACCGAGCTGAAGCCGGGGCAGATTTTCTACCAGGTGACATCGTTCAAGTTCAGCACGGCAAAGTGAGCGAACATCTTTTCTCCTACGGCACGCTTCAACAGGACGAAGTGCAGCAGGCATCGTTCGGGCGCCTGCTGAAAGGCGTGCCCGATGCGCTGCTGGGCTGGAAGCAGGAGATGGTGGAGATCACCGATCCGGACGTGCTGGCCAAAAGCGGCAAGCGTTTCCACTCTATCGTGATGCAGGGCGATACGCAGGATCGCGTGCCCGGCACGGTGTTCGAGATCACGGCGGAAGAACTGGCTGCGGCTGATCGCTATGAGGTCGCCGATTACAAGCGGGTGTCCGCCAAACTGGCGTCTGGCCTCACCGCCTGGGTCTATGTGAAGGCATAAAAAAGGCCCCTTGCGGGGCCTTTTTCAATTCATGCGCTGAAGACTAATTCTTCGCAGCCCAGGGGCCGTTTTCCGGCTTGCCCTGAGTGTTCCAGTTCTTGCCCAGCTCTTCCTTCACGCCGCGGGCGATGGCACCCGTTTCGCCGCCGGCCTGGAAGCAGGTGAAATCGGGACGGTCGATCCAGGCGATGGGCCCGCAAAGCCGCACGCCGGCCTTGATGGCGGCGTCATGTACGATGTTGATCTCGCGCTCATAGTCCGGATCGTTCTGCTTGTAGCCGGAGTGATTGCCCAGGTCTCCGCTCGCCGCAAAAATCGCGGTGACACCGGGGATCTTGGCGATACGGTCGGCATCCTTCAGGCCCGCCAGGGTCTCGATCATCAGGATCAGCACCAGGTTGTCGTTGAAGGTATTGCGATAGCCGCCCGGCACATTGTTGTAGAGCGCGAAGGCCTGGCCGCCGCCGTTGGAACGCCGTCCCAGCGGGGGGAAATAGGCCCAGTCGCGCGCCCGCAGAGCTTCTTCGTAAGACCGCACCGTCGGCACAATCAGCACCATGGCGCCGGCATCCAACGCATGTTGTTCCTCGCGCTCGTCGGTATAGGCGACGCGTACGCCCGGCACCGCCTTGGCAGTGGGGCAGTTGGCCCACATCCGCTCGGTGGTCTTCCAGTCGCGGGCATTATGCTGATGCTCGACCCAGATATAATCGTAACCGGCATTGGCGAAGGCGCAGTAGATGTCCGGATCGGTGGCGGTGAACAGCGTGCCGCCGGTCACCTTGCCGCCGGCGAGCATCTTGATCTTCACCGGGTTCCACAGCTTGGAGCCGGGCGCCGGCTCCCAGGCCTTGCCGAACTTCCAGGTCTTGTCGTCGAACTTGCCCTGGTTGAGCGCACCGGCTGGCGCCTTGTCGATGGCGTGGCTGTCTTCGCCGGCCTTGGCGGCCAGGGGATATTTCGCCTGGCGGGCGGCAACATCATCCTCATTGGCCTGGCCGAAAGCGGCAACCGCACCAAGACCGACAACCGCGGCGATCGCGGCCGAGAACATCAAGCGTTTCATGAATTCCTCCCCTCCGGACCGGCATCCTGCCGCCCGGTTTGCGCGTCATATGACAGCACATCGCCAAAAGGGTCAAACACCGCAAAGCCGCACTTCGCGTCTGCAATATGGCCTTGGGGGGACACGCTTTGTAATGTCGCGCCTCAAGGAGAATCCCATGAAAATCATCTGCGCCGCCGCCGCGCTGCTGGCGCTGGCCTTACCACTGGCTGGACCGGCCCAGGCTGCCATCACCGTCCAGGCCTGGGGCGGGGTGGGCGGCAAAGGTGTGGACCTTTTCATCCTCACCAATGCCAAGGGCATGGAAGCCAAGATCACAAATTACGGCGGTGTAATCACCTCTGTCCGGGTGCCCGGCAAGGACGGGACCGTGGCCAATGTGGTGCAGGGCTTCGACAGCCTGAATGACTATACCAGCATCGGCTATGGCGGCCGCTACGGCGCGCTGATCGGCCGCTTCGCCAACCGCATCAAGGACAACACTTTTGCCATCGGCGGGGTCAATTATCGCATCAGCCGCGATCCCCTGAGGCCGGCGGATACCAACAACAAGCCTTATGACGAGCTGGTATGGGATGCCAAGCAGCGCGACGGCGATGAACCGCAACTGGTCCTGTCGCTGATCGACCGCAACGGCGCCATGGGCTTTCCCGGCACTGTGCGGGTGGAAGTCACCTACACGCTGACCAGGAACAATGTCCTGCGCATCACCTATCGCGCCATCAGCGACAAGGACACCTTCATCAGCCTGACCAACCATGCCTATTTCAACATGGCCGGTGATGCATCGGGGCCGGTGCTGGACCAGCTGTTGACGGTCAATGCCGATACCATCACCGCGGTGGACGACAAGAATGTCCCCACCGGCGTGCTGCAGCCGGTGGCGGGCACCGCGTTCGATTTCCGCCGCCCCACACCGATCGGCGCGCATATCAATGATTCGGATCCCGTGATCCAGCGGGCGAAGGGCTTCGACCAGAACTATGCCATCAACGGCGCGCCCGGAACCTTGCGGCTGGCGGCGCGGCTGCACGATCCTAAATCAGGCCGGGTGCTGGAGGAATGGACGACCCAAGCCGGGCTGCAGGTCTATAGCGCCAATTATGCGCCGCCCACGGTGGCGGCCACCAAGGGCTATCACATCCACGGCTCGGTGGCGCTGGAGGCGCAAGGCTTTCCCAACGCGCCCAATATTCCCAGCTTCCCCAGCACGCTGCTGAAGCGGGATGCGCAATATACCGAAGTGACGGAGTACCGTTTCAACGTCGCGCCTTGATCTGACGCGAGGATTTTTCGGGCTGAGCAGGGTTGCTAGCGACAGCGTAGCAACGAGCAACGTGTACAAGACTTACACGAGCGATGGCGCGACGCACTCAGGACGCAAAAAGACCGCGTCAGCGCGAGTAGATCGTCAGGCACTGCTGATAGCTCTGCGCCAGCACGCGCTGCTGCGTCGCCGGATCAAAGCCATTGGCGGTAGCATCCTGGGTCGCCACCGACCTGCAGAAATCGCTGTTGGCGGGAGCGGCCGCCATCGGCTGGGGCGCCGCAGAAATGTGCGCCGTGGCGCGCGCGGGAGCTTGCGGCGCATCCGCCATTTCGGGTTCAGCATCCTCGCCCATGCCGCCGTAATTCAGGGCGTGGTTCCATTGGGCGTCGGTGCAGCCGGCCAGAGCCAGGCAGGCGATCAGGATCAGGGGCTTTTTCATGAGGCGCGAACATACTGCCAAGTGCCCAGTTTGCAACC
>JAPLPI010000384.1 GCA_026400305.1 Alphaproteobacteria bacterium
GCGCCCCACCCCATTACGAAAACAGAACTTTGTTGTTTCTCCAATGCCTTAGAGTTCGCTGCTGTACCGGTGGCTACGGTTTTGGCCGGGTTGGTCGCGCTTTCGAGGGTTCATAGAAGCGTAATTCAAAGACCAGCCCGAATTGGTGGTGAAAACGCAAACTACAACCGCGCTGCAACCGGCATGGGTCACAGTTTGGCGCCGGCCAGCTCACTTGTTTGCCGAGTGGCTGCACACAGCCGCGCCTGACAGCTCTCATAGAATGAGAGATTGGCTACTTGTCTGGTTATCACCTCCGCAACAAATTCCCTAGGTTATTGAAAATGGGGGGGGAAATGGCCAGTCGTATCAAGGTGGAGATCATCGGGTCTGGCAATATTGGCACCGACCTAATGATCAAGATACTCCGCACTTCGCGGGTCCTTGAGATGGGAGCGCTCGTTGGCATCGATCCGGATTCCGAAGGCCTGGCGCGGGCGCAGCGATTCGGCGTGCCGACTACCGACCGGGGCCTGGAGGGCCTTCTGGCAATGCCGGATTGGCAGGATGTCGGTATCGTGTTTGACGCCACCAGCGCTGCGGCTCATCAGCGCCACAGTGAGGCCTGCGCGATCGCCGGCAAAGTGATGATAGACCTTACTCCGGCGGCCATCGGTCCTTATGTGATTCCGGAAGTGAATGGCGATAGCCATCTTGATGCGGCAAACGTCAATTTGGTGACCTGCGGTGGACAGGCGACGATACCCATCGTCGCTGCCGTTAGCCGCGTCGCCACGGTGCCTTATGCGGAAATCGTTTCTTCGATCGCGTCTCGCTCGGCGGGGCCTGGTACCCGTGCCAACATAGACGAGTTCACCCAGACCACGGCACGAGGCATCGAGATCGTGGGCGGCGCCAAGAAAGGCAAGGCCATCATCGTGCTCAACCCGGCCGAACCGCCGGTTATGATGCGCGGCACCGTATACACCCTCTCCCAAGGCGCGTCCGAACAAGAGATAGAGCGCTCGGTGGAGGAAATCGTCAGCCGGGTGAATGCTTATGTGCCTGGCTACCGGTTGAAACAAAAGGTGCAGTTCGAGCGCTTTGGCTCCAACAACCCCATCACCATACCCGGGGTGGGAGTATTTGAAGGCATCAAGAGTAGCATCTTCCTAGAAGTGGAAGGCGCAGCCCACTATCTGCCCGCCTATGCCGGGAATCTCGACATCATGACCTCGGCGGGGCTGCGGATCGCCGAGAAAATCGCGGCCCGTAAGCTGGCGCAGAGGGCCGCCTGATGTTCAATCCCGCTACCGAACGTCTTTACATTCAGGACGTCACTCTGCGCGACGGCATGCATGCCATTCGCCACCAGTATGGCATCGATCAAGTCGTCCGCATCGCCCGCGCACTGGACGAAGCAGGTGTGGACGCCATCGAGGTGGCCCATGGCGACGGCCTCAGCGGGTCGTCCTTCAACTACGGCTTTGGTGCTCATACCGACTGGGACTGGATCGCGGCCGTGGGCAAGACCATCACGCGCGCCAAACTTACCACCCTGTTGCTGCCCGGCATCGGCACAGTGGAAGATCTGCATCGGGCATTCGACATGGGGGTGATGTCAGTGCGCATCGCCACGCATTGCACCGAGGCCGATATCGCCCGCCAGCACATCGGATTTGCCCGCAAGCTGGGGATGGACGTGTCGGGCTTCCTGATGATGAGCCATATGGCTGAACCCGAGGCGCTAGCCGGCCAAGCCAAGCAGATGGAAGACTATGGCGTGCACTGCGTCTATGTCACCGATAGCGGCGGCGCGCTGGACATGGACGGCTATCGTTTGCGGCTGGAAGCCTATGACCGGGTGTTGCGGCCGGACACGGCACGCGGCGTGCATGCTCATCACAATCTGTCGCTGGGAGTGGCAAACTCGATCGTTGCAGCGCAAGCGGGTGCCGTACGTATCGATGCTAGCCTCGCCGGGATGGGCGCGGGCGCTGGCAACGCCCCGCTCGAGGTCTTTATCGCTGCTGCCAACCGCAAGGGTTGGAACCATGGCTGCGACCTGTTCAGCCTGATGGACGCTGCGGAGGATCTGGTGCGACCGCTGCAGGACCGCCCCGTCCGGGTGGACCGGGAAACACTTAGTTTGGGTTATGCAGGCGTCTATTCCTCATTCCTGCGCCACGCGGAAAAGGCCAGCGCAGATTATGGTGTGGATACCCGTCAAATTCTGGTAGAATTGGGCCGCAGACGCATGGTCGGCGGCCAGGAAGACATGATCACCGACGTCGCGCTCGATATCCTGCGTAGCGCCGGCTCGGTCGAATAAATCGCGTTGAGGCCGAAACAATGTCGACACCAAAGAACCAGTCCGTCTTGAAGGCATTTGCAGTTTTGAAATGCTTCCATAGCCGGGATGAATGGCTGACTAGTTGCGAACTGAGTCGCCGCGCCAAACTGCCGGAAGCATCCGGTTACCGTTTGATCCAGACACTCGAGCAGATTGGGGCCGTTGTGCGCGGCCCGAGCGGCCGTTACCGGCCCGGCATGTTGCTGGTATCGCTGGCTCAGAATGTCGCTATCGGCGACCTGTTGCGGGAGGCCAGCCAGGAAATCATGACAGAAGTCGCCAATCGACTTAACCTCACAATGCATTTGGGCATCCTGGAAGGCGGCATGGTCACTTACATTGCCAAGGTTTTCACGCCGACTTCACTGGAGCTGCATACTCGCCCCGGCTCGCAGCTCGAAGCCTATTGCTCGGGCCTCGGCAAGGTGCTGCTGGCGGCCCTGCCCCCGGACCAGCTGGATGGCATCATTCTGGACGGCACCCTGGTGGCGTTGACGCCGCATACCATCACCGACCGTGCCCAGCTTCGGCTGGAGCTGGACTGTGTCCGGAAGCGTGGATACGCCTTGGATAACTGCGAAATCCGATCCGACATGCGTTGCGTAGCCGTGCCTGTGCATGGCAGCGCAGAGCATATCGTTGCGTCGCTGTCGGCCACCGATCATGCCGACCGCATGACGGAGGCGCGCCAAAATGAAGTACGCGATGCGCTCCTAGCGGCTGCGGCATTGCTCGAGCGCAAGGTATTTCCGCCCGATTCTGACCTTAAGTTGCGGCCGTTCCACAAGCGGGAACACAGTCGCCACCTGCATGGGCACGAAGCATTGCTGACAATTCACAACTGATGATGGAAACGACGCGCGCCCCGGCTAGGGGACCAGAGCGCGCGCCAGGTCAGATGCGAAAACGCGCCATCCAGCCCATATCGTCACAGAAATACATCTGGTCGCCCACCAGCTTGGCGCAATGAATCACGGGCGAGTCATCGGGCAGCTGCACCCGCTCGGTGATGTTGCCGCTGGCGGCGTCATGCTTGAAGAAAGCATTGAGATTGGAATCCGATGACCAGACGGTCGCGCGATCCATGCCCCAGCTCATACCATGGGTGCGGTTGCCCGGCGTTGGCCAGATCGCCTTAACCTTCCAGGTCTTCTTGTTGATGGTGAAAATGGCGCGCGCGGGCGGGCAGGCATAGATCAGGTAATCACCGTCCAGGATGATGGCATGGGCGCCGGTACCGCCCGAGCCTTCCTCGGCATCCAGTGGCAGCTGTCCGGGCGGCAGGCCCTTGCGGGTGTTGTTGCCGACATTGCCGGTCATGGCCGGGCCGATGCCGCGAGGCATGTCCGGCCAGGCGGGCTTGAGCGGCGAACGGCGCGGCTTGGGATCATCCTCGCGTTCATAGATGCGGCCCGCGCCCGGCGTCACATACTTGGCGATGGTTTTGCCGTTCAGGTCGCAATGCACGATGATGGAATTGTGGGTGGACGTGATCCACATCCTGTCGCCGTCCTGCACCAACCCGCTGGGACCCACCACATCGGCCTGGAATTCTCGCACCGTGGAGCCGTCGGCGATATTGGTCAAGGTGATCCAGTGGCCCGCGCCCTGGTCCAGCACCCACAACTGTCCGGCATTGCCCTGAACGGTGGCCAGGCCGTTGGGCTGGCCATGCTTGGTCTTGTACAGCACCTCGATCTTGCTGGCGTTGCGCACCGGGATCGAATCCCAGGGCGCAAGACAGGCGGGATGGGCGGGTTGCGCGGAGGCCGGCAGCAGGCCCGCGGCAGGCGCCGCGGCAGCAGCGGCGAGGAAGTTTCGGCGTTTCAGCAGCATTGTTGTTCTCCTTATGCCATTTCGATCTTGAAGACCCAGCCCGACGACGGACTATCGCCATTGGGCCAGCCGGGATGGATACCGGCATCGCAGCTGATCAACGTGCCGTTGTGGAATTCCAGGCCATGCGGATCGGAGGAGCCGGGCGCGAAGTCATAGGTCATCAGCACCTGCCCGGTCTTCCCGTCATACTTGACCAGTCCGGGCTTGCCCCGCCACTTCCGGCGCCCAGGTCTTGGGATCCACCCGCAGCATCAGGCGCGGGCGGTTGGCCACGATCCACAGCTTACCGTCATGCCATTGCGCGCCATGGCTGCCGCCGCCATCCTGCCTGGGAAGTCCCAGCGGTATCTGGCGATGGCTGACCTGCCTGCCGGTCATGTCATGCTGGAAGCAGCCCTGAGGCTCCTGGTTGGCCATCATCCACACGCAGCCATCGCCATAGGCCATGCCCGAGCAGTTGCGCGAATTGGTCATCACGGTCTTCAGCAGCTTACCGTTCCAGTCCACCAGCCAGGCGGCTTCGCGCAGGTCACTCGGCTCCGGCAGGTGATAGGACTGCGCCGCCTTGCCGGACAGCTTCTGCTGGCCCAGCCACAGGCCTTCGGGCGCCACCGCCAGCGCGTTGACATAGCCGGGCGGCGCCTTGAACAGCTTGGTGGTCTTGACCATGCCGTGGGAGACCTTGGACTTGACCGGACCATAGGTAACGGTGGCTGTTGTCTGGGCCGCAGCGCCGGTGGCGGCGAGGCCGATCCCCGCCAGGGTCGAGCCTATGAAAGTGCGCTTGTTGATCAGCATTTTTTCTCCCCGCCTTTCTTCCATGCTGTGCCAAAAGCCCGGCATTTCAAAGCCCTGCTCGCGCAGCCGTCTCACCTGTTGAGTTTGCGCTGCACAAGATTGCTACAGGGAAAATCAGATTTTGGGCTTCAG
>JAPLPI010000372.1 GCA_026400305.1 Alphaproteobacteria bacterium
CCTATGCCTTTGACGGTGACCTGGAAGGTTTTTCTGTGTTCCTGAACGGGTCACTCGGATCTGGCAAGACGGGTGGAAAATGGCTCAAGCAGATCCCGATGTGGACTTCGGCCCAAGGCATTTTCTATAAGCGTGGTGCGTGGAAGGTCTCTCTGATTGATAAGATCGTCGGTCAGCAATATTCCGATGCCTCCAACAGCAATTTCTATAAGCTGGGCGCCTATTCCAACATGGATTTAAAGGGCAGCTATAGCTGGGATGCGCTGGAGTTCGGCCTGGGCGTCTCCAATGTGTTGAATTCCCGCAGCATCGGTGCCGTCAGCGCTGTCGATAAGTCGCCAATTGGTGGCAGCAGGGTAGACGACATCTTCAGTCGTGGCGGCAGCCTGGACACCTATTCATTCCAGCCCTCGCGTGGCGTCCAATTCACAGTCAAGGCGAGGTTCTAAGGGTTGGTCACGCGATACGGACTTCTTGTTTGTGCCAGCCTGATATTGGGCTCTGCCACGGCCCAGGCTGGACTATTGGCACCGGTTGAATTCGCCGCCGGACACTACCTGCCGCCCCCACCTGACGCGGCCACCACGGCGCGTGAGATGGACGAACTGCGTGCCATTGCCGCCCGCAGCACAGCCGAGGCCCGTGCCGTAGCCAAAAAAGACGCCGAGAACGAAACGCCCACAATCTTCAATGATGCGGTTGGATTTGATCTCGCCGCCAGTCCTCAGACGTTCAAACTTCTCTCCCTAGTGGGAGAGGAGGAGGAAGATGACGCCAAGGGAGCCAAGGCATATTTCCACCGCGACCGGCCTTACGCAGCGGAGCCTTCGATCAAGACTTGCACCCCGGTTAAGCCGGGCAAGGCGGCTAATTCCTACCCCAGCGGCCATGCCACCCGTGCTTTCTCAATGGGCGTTGTGCTGGCAAGCCTGATGCCTGCCAAGTCCCAAGAAATTCTGGCGCGCGCGGCGCAATATTCCGAACGCCGGCTGGTCTGCGGCGTCCACTATCGCAGCGATATCGTCGCAGGGACCGATCTGGGGCGCAAGGTCGCCGAGAAGGCCATTGAGCGGGTCAAGAGCGACACTGAATAAGAGCCGGACCACCGAAGGCATAGCGGCGCAGTATCCCGGATGGGTAGCCCATCCGGGATACTGTGCCGTAAAAAATGCGCCAACACCGGCAGGGGGGCAAAATCACAACACATGCTTTCAGTACGGATCTTGCCGAAGGTAGCGGTCAGCACCTCAAACACGGCTGAAAGTATGGCCTGGAAGGACCTGGGCACTAGCACGATCCGCTTTGTTCACTTGCAAAAATTGGAAAACTATTCCCATCATCGCGTTTGGGCGCGCATCTTGCCGCAATACCTTTCAAAGTGCGATCAAACGGGAGGCTGCAATGACCTCATGCAATTGGAAAATCGGGGCTGCGCTTTGCGCTCTGCTGACTTTGCCGGCGGCTGCGGCGCCGGCGGGCTATCACGTGAAAACCAACTTCACCCTGGGCGGTGATGGCGGCTGGGACTATATCAATCGTGATCCGGCCAGCGGCAATCTGTTCATCACCCGCGGCAGCCATGTGATGGTGGTGGATGCCACCAGCGGAAAGCTGCTGGGCGATATTCCCAACCTGATGGGCATTCACGGCACCGCCTTTGCCAACGGCAATGCCTATGTCAGCGAAGGCGGCGCCAACCGGATTGCGGTCGTCAATCCAAGGACCTTCACCAAGACTGGCGAAATTGCGGTCGGCGCACGGCCCGATACCATCCTCTATGATACCTTCGCGAAACGCCTCTTCACCTTCAATTCCACCAGCAAGGATGCCACGGCGGTTGATCCGGTCACCGGCAAGCCGGTCGGTTCGGTGCCGCTGGGCGGCAAGCCGGAGGCGGCGGTCAGCGACGAGGCCGGCACCATCTATGTCAATATCGAGGACACCAGTGAGTTGGTCGCGTTCGACACCAGGACCCTGGCGGTGAAAAAGCGCTATCCCCTTGCACCCTGCCAGGAGCCTTCGGGCATCGCGGCCGATCTGGCCCATGGCCGGGTCTTTTCCGGCTGCGACAACAAGATGATCGTGGTTACCGACATGAAGACCGGCAAGGTGGTGGCCCAGATTCCCATCGGCGAAGGCGTCGACGCCAACCGTTTCGACCCCGCCACCGGGCTGGTGTTCAGTTCCAACGGCGAATCCGGCACCATGACCATTGCCCATGAGGACAGCCCTGATAAGTTCACGGTCCTGCAGAACCTCCCTACCGCGGAAGGCGCACGCACCATGGAACTGGACCCCACAAGCCACAAGCTGTTCACCGTAACGGCGCAGCGCAAGCCCGGCAGGCCGACGGCCGACCGGCCCAATCCCCGGCCGGTGCCCGTGCCCGGCACTTTCCGGTTGATCGTCCTGGATCGCTGATGCGCGGCCGACACTGGATCGGATTTGCGGCGCTGCTGCTTCTTGCCGCTTGCGGCAAGCCCGCGGCCGACAAGCCGGCGGAAAAGGAAGCCGAGCCGCCGGGCCTGACCTTGAAGGCCGAAGAGGTCAAAAGCCTGGGCATCGCAACGGCGGCGGCCCAAACAGCGTCTTGGCGCCAGCAGATCAGCGGTTATGGCGTGGTGACGGCGCTGGATGCGATTGCCGTGAACGATGCGGAGGTCATGACCGCCCAGGCGGCGGCGGCGCAAAGTCAGGCTGCGGCGGCGCGCGCGCGCTCGCTTGGCACCGGCGAGGAAGCCGCTGTGTCGCGCGAAGTGGTGGAGGCCGCACAAAGCAAGGCGGCAGCCGATCAGGCGGCATTGATGCTGGCACGGCGCAAGACCGACGCCGCTTTCGGGCACAATGCACCCTGGCATGACGCGGCCTCGCGGCAGGCGATCATGGCGCGGCTGGCCTCCGGCAGAAGCGTGCTGGTACGCGTCACGTTCCCGCTGGGCGCGCTGGGTGACACGCTTCCGGCCACGCTCCAGATCGCCCGGCTGGGCGCCAATCCCAAAAGCTGGACCACCAGCACGATCTGGGAAGCCCCGGCCGACAGCACATTTCCCGGGCGCGGCTTTTACGCGCTGCTGGACGGCAGCGATATGGCGCAGAACGAGCACGTCACCGCCACGGTGCCGGTCGGTGCCGCCCAGGCCGGCGTGACCGTGCCTGCGGCTGCGCTGATCTATGGCGACAATGAAGCCTGGGTCTATGTTCAGACCCAGCCGGAAACCTTCCTGAAAACCAGGATTGATATCGGCAAGCCGCTGGGCGGCGGCTACTTCGTGGCAGGCGGCATCCGGGCCGGCCAGCCTGTTGTGACCGGCGGGGCAGGCCTGCTGCTGGCGCGCGAGACCAATCCCAGTACCGAAGCCGAGGAATAAGCCATGCGTTGGCTGGTGGACCTCTGTGTGCGCTTCGCCGGCAGCATTGCGACTCTCACATTGGTGGCGCTGGCGCTGGGTATCTGGGCGACGCAAAGCGCGCCGCTGGATGTGTTTCCCGAATTCGTGCCGTCCACCGTGGACATACAGACCGAGGCGCCGGGCTTCACCGCCCAGCAGGTCGAGCAGCTTGTCACCAAGCCGATTGAAAATGCCGTCAATGGCTCTCCGGGTCTTGCCACCATTCGCTCGGAATCCATTCCCGGCCTGTCGGTCATCACCGTGCAGTTTGCCGACAAGATCGATCTCTATAATGCGCGGCAGGGCATTGCGGAACATCTGAGCGAACTGGGCAGTGCGTTGCCGCTGGGCGTGGATACGCCGCGTCTTTCGCCGTTGACCTCCAGCACCATGGACCTGCTGAAGATCGGGCTGGTGTCGGACAAGCTCACACCCTTCGAACTGCGCGACCAGGCTGAGTGGGTGATGAAACCGGCGCTGCTGGCCGTGCCCGGCGTGGCGCATGTCCTGATCTTCGGCGGCGCGGTGCGGGAAATTCATATCGAGCCCGATCTCAAGCGGATGACATCGTATGGCTTTACCCTGACCGAGCTGGCCGATGCCGCGCGCGGCGCCCTGGCGCTGAAGGGCGCCGGTTTTGTGGACCTGGTGCATCAGCGTGTGCTGATCCAGACCCCGGTGCCTTCGCCGGACACAGGCGCGATCGCCCGCGCGGTGCTGGGCGTTCGCGCCAACACCCCGGTCACGATCGGCGACATCGCCAAAGTCACCGAATCTCCCGCGCTGCGCTCCGGCGACGCGCTGGTGATGGGGCGGCCGGGCGTCATGTTGTCCTTGGCCAGCCAGTACAGCGCCAATACCATGGAAACCACCCGCGCGCTGGAAGCCACGCTGGCGCAGTTGTTACCGGCACTGAAAGCGCAAGGCGTCACCGTCTATCCTGCCCTGCACAGGCCCGCCAACTTCGTCGAAAAAGCCCTGGGAAGCCTGGAACAGTCGCTGGTGATCGCCGCCATCCTGATCCTGGCGGTGCTGTATCTGTTACTGCGCGACTGGCGCTCGGCGCTGATCACCTTCCTGGCCATCCCGCTGTCGCTGCTGGCGGCAGTGGCGGTCCTGGACCATATGGGCCAGACCCTCAACACCATGACCCTGGGCGGTTTTGCCGTGGCGCTGGGCGTTCTGGTGGATGATGCCATCATCGGCATCGAGAATACCCTGCGGCGGCTGGGCGAGAACGCAAAGATGGCGCAGCCGCGCTCGCGCCTGGCGGTGATCCGCGACGCGACCCTCGAAGTCCGGGGGCCGGTGGTCTATGCCACCCTGGTCGTTATCGCCGTGTTCCTGCCCGAACTGTTTTCCACCAGCGTGCAGGGAAAGTTTGTCGGGCCGCTGGCGCTGGCCTTCATCCTGGCGGTGCTGGCCTCGCTGGGCGTGGCGCTGACCGCCGCCCCCGCCCTTTGTGCCCTGTTCCTCAAGGCCCGCGACCATCATGCCGATTTCGGCTGGATCCGCTGGATCAGGGCCTGGCAGACCGGCGCCATCGATCGCGTCCATGGCAATTTCCGCGTGGTCGTCGCAGCGCTGGCGGTGCTGACAGTGATCGCGGCGGCGTCGCTGCCATTTTTGGGCGGCAGCTTCATGCCGGACTTCCGCGAAGGCCATTTCGTGATGCAGGTGTCCAGCTCCACCCCCGGCACCTCGCTGGACGAAATGCTGGCGGTGGGCAAGCGCATAAGCCGCGATGTGCTTGCGCTGCCCTATGTCGCCACCATTGAGCAGCAGGTGGGCCGCGCCGAGCTGGGAGAAGACACATGGGGTCCACACCGCAGCGAATTCCATGTCGAGTTGAAAGCCGATGCCAGCGTGGACCAGACGGAGGCCGAGGATGCACTGCGGCAGATATTGGCGCGCTATCCCGGCTTGCAGACCGAAGTCGTCACCTTCCTGGGTGACCGCATCAGCGAAAGCCTGACCGGCGAGACCGCCGACATCGCCGTGAAGATTTTTGGCGACCAGCTGGATGCCCTGGATGGCGTCGCGCACCGCGTCACCGGGGCGCTGTCGGGCACGCCGGGCATTTCCGACCTGCAGTTCAAGGCCCAGAGCGGCACCCCGACATTCGCGCTGCACCTGGATTCCGCCGCGCTGGCCGCCAGCGGGTTGAAAGTACAGGACGTGCTGGACGCAGTGCAGACCAATTATGCCGGCGCGACGGTCGGCCAGACCTATGCCGGCATTCGCGCCGTCAATGTCACGCTCCTGTTGCCCGAAAACGCCCGCAACCGCCCTGAATTTCTGTCATCGCTGATGATTGCCAGCCCGTTTGGTCCGGTGCCGCTGTCGCAGGTGGCGCGCATCGTGCCCACCCAGACGCGCTACACCGTGGCGCATGACGGCGGCCAGCGCTTTGTTTCTATCACCTTCAATGTCGTTGGACGCGGGCTGCAGGCCACGGTGGACGACGCCAAGGCAAAAGTCGCGGCCCTGAAGCTGCCGCCCGGCGTCTATACCGAATTCAGCGGCGCAGCCGCCGCCCAGACCGCCAGCCGAAATCAGCTCCTGCTCTATACCGTCTTCGCGCTGTTGCTGATCGGCATGATCCTGTTCATCTGCTTTCACTGGCGCGCCAATACCTGGCTGGTGCTGGCCAACCTGCCATTCAGCCTGATCGGCAGTGTCGCGGCCATCGCACTGATGGGGTCCGGCCTGTCGGTGGGCGCCATGGTGGGGCTGGTGACAGTGTTCGGCGTCAGTGCCCGCAATGCCATCCTGCTGTTGGCCCATTACGAGCATCTGGTGGAGGTGGAGGGCGTGCCGTGGAACGCCGGCACGGTCTTGCGCGGTGCGCAGGAGCGGCTGGTGCCGATCCTGATGACCGCGGCTGTGACGGCGCTGGGCCTGATGCCACTGGCGATCGGGCTTCATCAGCCCGGCCAGGAAATCGAGGGCCCCATGGCCGTGACGGTGCTGGGCGGCCTGCTCAGTTCCACCTTGCTGAACCTTGTGGTGCTGCCGGCGCTGGCCGAACGCTTCGGCGGGCCCAAGAGCGATGAGGTCGCGGCATGATCCGCAGGCTTCTGCTTGTCACCACCGCCGCGATGCTGGCCGGCTGCGTCCGGACCCCGCCGCCCGGCCTTCCGCCCGGCGATATTCCCGCCGCTTTCGAGCAACCGGCGGCGAAGAATGCGCCCATCTGGCCCTCGGCCAGCTGGTGGACGGAATATGGCGATCCGCAACTGACGACCCTGGTCGAAAAGGCGCAGGCCGCCAATCTGGATCTGGCCCAGGCCGAGGCGCGGCTGCGCCAGGCCGACGCCAGGGCGCGCCAGGCCGGCGCTGCCTTGCTGCCGACCCTGGGGCTGAACGCCAATGTGAACAGCCTTTATGGACAGACCGGCGGCGTGTCGGCGCGTGAGACCGATTACAGCGCCGGGCTGGCCGCCAGCTATGAACTGGATTTCTGGGGCAAGAACCGCGACCTGGCTGATGCCGCGCAAGCGGCGCGCGCCGCCAGCGCCGCCGACCGTCGCACTGTGGCGCTGACCGTCACCGGCAGTGTCGCCAACGCCTATTTCCAGCTCCTGGCGCTGCGCGACCGCATCGCGGTGGCGCAGGCCAACCTGCAATCTTCGCAATCCATCCACAACGTGGTGCAGCGGCGGGTGACGGCGGGCTATGC
>JAPLPI010000299.1 GCA_026400305.1 Alphaproteobacteria bacterium
GTCGCCGTCCAGTTCAACCACCGGATTGGCAACCTTGATCTTTTCCATGGGATATTTCCTCGAATTTTGGTGCGGGAGGGGATATAGCGGGGCGCAGTTAGCCCCGAAAAATCCCACCCGTCAAAGCGCCAAATGACCCCACCCGCCGTCATCCTTTCCCATACCCAGATGGGCGAAAATGTCGGGTCGGCGGCCCGGGCGATGAAGAATTTCGGCCTGTCCGAACTGATACTTATCGCCCCGATGATGGAATGGCCCAACGACCGGGCCCAGATCCTGGCCTCGGGCTCGGCCGACATATTGGCCAATGCCCGAATCTACCAGACCGCTGAAGAAGCGCTGGCCCCCTTTCAGCTGGTGCTGGCCACCACCGCCCGGGATCGCGATGTGGTCAAGCAGGTGCATACGCCGGCCGGCGCCGCCGCCAGGCTGCGCCAGGCGGCGAATGACGGCATACGCACCGCCCTGTTGTTCGGCGGCGAGCGCGCAGGGCTCGGCAATGATGAGCTCAGCATCTGCGACGGCGTCATTACCATCCCGACCTCGGAATTCTCATCACTCAATCTGGGCCAGGCGGTGTTGCTGCTGGGCTATGAATGGCTGAAGGCGGCCGATACCACCCCGGCCGTGCGCGTCCGTTCCCACCTTGGCGTGCCCGCCACCCGTGCCGAGCTGGTCGGGCTGTTCGAACATCTGGAGCGGGAACTGGATGCGGCGCACTATCTGTTTCCGCCCGAAAAGCGCGAAACAATGGTACGCAACATCCGCGCCATGATATTGCGCTCCGGCCTGACCGATCAGCAGGCCCGCACCATCCGCGGCATGATCGTCGCGCTGGTGCGCAACAAGTATAGAGGCCATCAGACGTGAGCGCCCTTCCCGTTATCGGTCTTGTCCTCATCGCCGCACTGGCGATTGGCTTTGCGGTGGTGCCATTGCTGCGGGCGAAAGACGTGAAGCGCCGCTGGCTGTGGCTGGGCGGCATCGCCGTCGCCATGATCGCCGTCGGCGGCGGGGTTTATGCCCTGGTGGGCCGTCCGCACCTGGCAGAGCGCGAGGCCGGCGGAATCAACACCCGCGAGATCAACGGCCTTATTCCATTCCTGATTCAGCGCGTGCACCAGCATCCCGAGGATGCGCGCGCCTGGCGCTATCTGGGCCAGGCCTATATGACCGCCAACGATCCGCGTAACGCCGCCAAGGCGCTGGCGAAAGTCATCGCCCTGACCGGCAAGGGCGATGCGCAGCTCGATGCCGCCTATGGCGAAGCGCTGGTTCTGGGCAGCGGCAGCGAAGTGCCGCGGGAAGCCGCCGATGCCTTTGCCAGCGCATTGGCCGCCGATCCGCACAATCCGCCAGCGCGTTTTTACCTCGGCCTCTACAAGGCCACGCACAATGACCGGGCCGGCGCCATAGCGCTGTGGCAGAGCCTGCTGGCCGACACGCCCACAACCGCACCGCTGCACCAATTGCTGGTGGACCGCATCGCGATGCTGACCTCGCAAGGCCACGGCGGCAAACCCGATCCGCGCGCCATGGTGGACATGCTGGCATCACGGCTGAAGGCCGATCCCAATGACGCGCTTGGCTGGGTGCGCCTGATGCGCGCCTATATGG
>JAPLPI010000253.1 GCA_026400305.1 Alphaproteobacteria bacterium
GTTGACCTGGATCGGCAGGGTGACGCTGTTGGACACGGTCAGGGCCGGATCGTGCTTGGGCCAGGAGGTTTCCGCCACCAGCTTCGTATGACCCAGTGCCTGCCAGCAGCTTTCGGCCAGATGCGGCATCATCGGCGCCGACAGCAGCACCAGGGCTTCCAGGGCTTCACGGCGCGCCGAGGGATTGGCCGCTTCAGAGCTGCCGATGGTGTTGGCCAGGGTATACAGCTGGGCCACCGCGCTGTTGAAGCGCAGATTGTCCAGGTGATCGGTCACCGCGGCGATGGCCTTGTGCACCGCCTGGCGCAGCGTTTTGGAAACTTCGTCATCGCCGGACGCCGGCGTTCCGGGTGCCGCCAGGCCTTCAATTTCGGTGCACAGCCGCCAGATGCGGTTGACGAAACGCCAGCAGCCTTCGGCCCCGGCATCGGTCCATTCAATGTCGCGCTCCGGCGGGGTATCCGAGAGCATGAACCAGCGTATGGTATCGGCGCCGTAATCGGCGATGATGGTTTCCGGCGCGATCACATTCTTTTTCGACTTGGACATCTTCTCGGACGCGCCGATGGTGATCTCCGCCCCGGTGTCGCGCTGGAACGCCTTGCCGTCGCGCTTTTCGATCTCGTCGGCCTGGACCCAGTTGCCGGCCGCATCCTTGTAGGTCTCGTGGCAGACCATGCCTTGCGTGAAAAGACCGGCGAAAGGTTCGGCCACATTGACCATGCCCAGCTTGGCCATGGCACGGGTGAAATAGCGCGCATACAGAAGATGCAGAATGGCGTGCTCGATGCCGCCGATATACTGGTCCACAGACAGCCAGTAATCCGCCGCCGCCTTGTCCACCGGCTCGTCCGCGGCCGGATTGGTGAAACGCACGAAATACCAGGACGAGTCCGCGAAGGTATCCAGCGTATCGGTGTCGCGGGTCGCCGCGCCCTTGCAGATCGGGCAGGCCGTGGTCTTCCACGCGGTGTCGGCATCCAGCGGATTGCCCTTGACGTTGAAGTTGATCACATCGGGCAACTTCACCGGCAGCTGGTCCTTGGGCACCGGCACCACGCCGCACTTGGCGCAATGGATCATCGGAATCGGGCAGCCCCAGGGACGCTGGCGCGACACCAGCCAGTCGCGCAGCCGGTAATTGACCGTGCGCTCGCCGATGCCGTCCTTTTCCAGGCGCGCGGCGACTTCGGCCTTGGCCGCTTCCACCGTCATGCCGTCCAGGAAGCGCGAATTGGCCAGCTTGCCGGGACCGGTATAGGCCTCCGCGGCCACAGCGAATATCTTGGGATCGGCATCCGACGGCACCACCACCGGGGTCACCGTCAGCTTGTATTTGCGGGCAAAATCCAGGTCGCGCTGGTCATGCGCCGGGCAGCCGAAGATCGCGCCGGTGCCGTAGCCCATCAGCACGAAATTGGCCACCATCACCGGCAGCTTCCAGTTCGCATCAAACGGATGCGCCGCGGTCAGGCCGGTGTCATAGCCGCGCTTCTCTGCCTTTTCGATATCGGCTTCGGCGGTGCCGACATGGCGGCATTCCTCGATGAAGGCGGCGAGCTTGGAATCTGTCTTCGCCAGTTCCTGCGCCAGGGGATGTTCCGGCGACAGCGCCACGAAGGAGGCGCCGAACAGGGTGTCTGGCCGTGTCGTGAACACATCCAGCGTCTGCGCGTTCGACAAGGTGAACTGGAAGCGCAGACCTTCGCTGCGCCCGATCCAGTTCTTCTGCATGGTGCGGACTTTTTCCGGCCAGCGGTCCAGCGTGTCCAGCCCCTGCAGCAGCTCATCGGCAAAGCCGGTGATCTTGAAGAACCATTGGCTGAGCTTGCGCCGTTCCACCAGCGCACCCGAACGCCAGCCGCGGCCGTCGATCACCTGCTCGTTGGCGAGCACGGTCATGTCGACGGGATCCCAGTTCACATCCGCTTCGCTGCGATAGACGAAGCCGGCCTTG
>JAPLPI010000025.1 GCA_026400305.1 Alphaproteobacteria bacterium
CCCCCGAAACGGTCAGGCGCGCCTGCTGGCCTCTTGCGATGGTATCGAGCCTATCCATTAGTTGGCCAATTAACTTGTCCAGCGCGGCGTCTGCTGTTCGCACACCGCCTTGAGGCCCGCGAACACCGGGTTGTCATATTCGGGCGGCAACTCGGCGGCCCCGCGCAGCCAGGCATAGACATCCTGGTCGGGCGCGGTCAGCAGCGCCTCGAACTGGTCTAGCGAAACCTCGTCCAAGCGAGAAAGGTGGCTTTCGGCATAGGCGCCGAATATCAGGTCGACTTCCTTGAAGCCCCGCCGCTGGGCCCGAAACAAAAGGCGTTTCCGGCGGTTCTCCGAAGAGCCACCCTGTTCAAGGTCTGTCATGGGGCGGATATAGCCGTGGGCGGCTACCAGAACAACGCCCGGGCGCTAATATCTTTCCGATATGCGCCCCTCGATTCTGTTCCCCCTGTTTGCCGAGATCCGCACCCTGTCAGGGGTGGGTCCCAAGCTTGAAAAGCTGATCCAGAAGGTGGCCGGTCCCCGGCTGGTGGACCTGGTGTTCGACCTGCCAGTGGGGGTGGTGGACCGCTCCTACCAGCCCAAACTGGCGGCGGCCGAGCCGGGACGGATCGCCACCATGGCGGTGACCGTTCTGGAGCACAAGCCGGGCCGTGTGAAGTCACAGCCTTACAAAGTGATTGTGTCGGACGACACATCGATGATGGAGCTGGTCTTTTTCCGAGCCCATGCCGATTACCTGACCAGGCAGTTGCCGGTAGGCGAGAAACGAGTGTTGTCTGGCCGCATCGAGCGGTTCAAGGACCGGCTGCAGATGACCCATCCCGATTATATCGTGGCGCCGGAAGACATCGTGTCCCTTCCGCTGCATGAGCCGATTTATCCGTTGACCGAAGGCCTGACAGCGCGGCCGATGGCCAAGGCGGTGCGCGGCGCGCTGGAAAAAGTGCCGATGATGCCAGAATGGCAGGACCCCGCTTTCGTGAAGCAGCGCAAGTGGGACACATTCGGTGCGGCGCTGGAAATCGCCCATGGCCCGGCGCATGATAGCGATCTTGTCCCCATGACACCGGCGCGGCAGCGGCTGGCCTATGACGAGCTGCTGGCCAACCAGCTGGCACTTTTACTGATCCGCGCCAATCTGCGCGGCGGAAACGGCCGCGTCATCAGCGGTACCGGCAAGCTGAAAGCCAAGACTATCGCAGCACTACCCTTCACCCTGACCGATCAACAGCTGGCGGCACTGGCGGAAATCGAACAGGACATGGGTAGCGAGAAACGCATGCTGCGGCTGCTGCAGGGCGATGTCGGGTCCGGCAAGACCATCGTGGCGCTGCTGGCGATGCTGAAGGCGGTGGAAGACGGCCTTCAGGCGGCGCTAATGGCGCCCACCGAACTTTTGGTGCGCCAACACCTGGCCTCGCTTGAGCCTTATGCGGCGGCGGCCGGCGTGCGCTTAGCATGTTTGACGGGACGGGAAAAAGGCGCGGGCCGCGCAGAAACCTTGGCGCGGCTGGCCGCCGGCGAGATCGACATCCTAGTCGGCACCCATGCCCTATTCTCAGAAGATGTCACCTTCAAGAACCTGGGTATGGCCGTGGTGGACGAGCAGCACCGCTTTGGCGTGCATCAACGCATGCAGCTGCAATCCAAAGGTAAGCCCGCAGATGTTCTGGTTATGACCGCCACGCCTATCCCGCGGACCCTAGCGCTCACCGCATATGGCGACATGGATGTGTCGCGGATCACCGGCCGCCCGCCCGGCCGAAAGCCGGTGGAGACCCGCGTGATGGGCGCCGACCGCATGGGCGACCTGATCGCCCATCTTCGCGTTGCATTGGATCGCGGCGCCCGCGCCTATTGGGTGTGCCCACTGGTGGAAGAATCCGAGAAAATCGATCTAGCCGCAGCCGAGGAACGCGCCGTGATGCTGCGTCAGGCATTGGGGCTCGATGTCGGTCTGGTGCATGGCAAGCTGAAAGCGGCAGAGCGGGACGCGGCCATGGGGGCCTTTAAGGCCGGCCAGACCCAGTTACTTGTGGCCACCACAGTCATCGAAGTAGGCGTCGACGTACCGGAGGCTACCATCATGGTGGTGGAGCATGCTGAACGCTTTGGCCTGGCCCAGCTACACCAGCTTCGCGGACGAGTGGGGCGGGGAAAAGATAAATCGTCTTGCATCTTGGTGTGGCACCAGCCCATTGGGCAAACCGCCCGGGCGCGGCTGAAAACTATGCGCGAAACCGATGATGGGTTTGTCATCGCCGAAGAAGATCTTCGCCTGCGAGGGCCCGGCGAAGTGTTGGGCCGCCGCCAAAGTGGATTGCTAGAATTTCGCATGGCGGACCCGGCCATACACGCAGAATTTCTCGATATAGCGCATGACGATGCGCGCCTTATCCTAGCGCGCGATCCAGGACTGAAGTCTTCACGCGGCGAGGCGCTGCGCACTCTTCTTTACCTATTTGGCCGCGATGACGCCGTGCGATATATGAGGGCGGGATGAGCGAAGAATTTTCGACAGATGCCGTTGTCATCGGCGCGGGCGCCGTGGGCCTGGCGGTGGCGCGCGCC
>JAPLPI010000386.1 GCA_026400305.1 Alphaproteobacteria bacterium
ACAGATACCGCGAAAACCCTAAACAGATACTTCACGCAACGTCTCCGCTTCTGTTGTGCGATCATCTTACCGGCTCTCATGCCGAATACACGACTTTGCACTGCTGCTTTGCACTCTCATCTAATGAGACGCTCTCATCTAATGAGAGAAGTCATTCTCAGAATTTTGACACCCCAAAAGTGTGCGCCCAAGTTTTATGACCGCAAATTTAGACCGCAGTGTCTGGCGCGGGCAGGAAACTAAGGGGAGCATCCATGAACACTCTTTCTCGGCAGCTCAAGCTCGGCGGTTCGAGCTTCGCCCTTCTTGCCATTGCTAGCATCGCGCCCACCGTGGCGCAGGTGCCGGCCAGTGATACCAGCGTGGAGCGGGTAACCGTCACCGGCACCAGCATTCGTGGTGTGGCGCCAGTGGGCGCAAACGTCATCACGGTGGGCCCACAGGATATCCAGAAGCAGGGCGGCCAGACTCTGGACGAAATCCTCAAGCAGGTGCCAGCGCTGTCCAACATGGGCCAGGTCGGCCAGGGCCAGCACAACTCCACCTATTTCTCGCCCAACATCCACCAACTTGGCGGCAGCGCCTCCGGCTCAACCCTGGTGCTCATGGATGGGTTGCGCTTCCCGCTTGGCGGCACCAGCCATTCGCAGCCCGATCCGTCCATCATTCCCGTGATCGCCATCCAGCGCGTGGAAGTTCTGGCCGACGGTTCGTCGTCGATCTATGGCTCCGACGCGGTGGCCGGCGTGGTCAACTTTGTTACCCGCGACCGATATGACGGACTGCTGCTGCAGGCCGAAGGCGGCGGCGCCGACGATTATGTCAAATACAGCGCCAGCGGCCTCATGGGCGCCAGCTGGGAAGGCGGCAGCGCGATGATCGCCGTGCAGCACTCATATATCAGCGACATCGCGATGGCGACGCGGGTGGCGACCCAGAACTTCATTCCCCAGGGCGGTACCAACCAGCGCAGCTTCAACTGCACCCCCGCCACCATCCAGCCAGCGGGCTCGGCACTGATCTATGCCAACGCCCAGGGTACCAACACGCTGGTCAATGCCCAGGCCAATGCGCCCTGCGACCTGATCTATGGCGACTATGTGCCTAAGGAAACGCGCGACAACCTGATGGCGAGGGTCACCCAATCCTTCGGCAACCTGACCCTGGCGGTGACCGGACTTATCGCCAACCGCAAGGACGTCACTTATTCCAGCGCTGGCACCATCAGCGCCACTGCCTTCGGCACCGGCGCGCAGGCCAATCCCTTTTACACCAACCCGCCGGGCGTCACCGCCACTTCGCAGACGGTGCGCTATGATTTCGGCCAGCTGATCCCGCCCAACATCGCGCCGCAGGGTGCGTCAACTATGTATGGCAGCATCAACCTGCGATACGGCTTCGACAGGGGCTTCCTGAAGGACTGGGATGCAAACTTCTGGGCCGTCACGGCGCAGAACAACAGCTATGCAGATATCAACAACGGCTTCTGTAGCAGCTGTGCGATCCTGGCATTGAACGGCACCACCCAGACCGGCGGTTCGACCACCGCCACACCCATCGTCGGCACCACCATCGTGCCGACCAAGTTTCCTCTGACTGCGACGAATGCGCTGGACGTGTGGAATCCGGTCGGCTCCAACCGCACGACGGCCTCGACCATCCGGTCTCTGACCAGCTTGAACTCCACCACCAACCAGCTCGACAGCTTCACCCAGTTCAAGATCGGCGCGAATGGCCCGCTGTTCAGCATGCCGGCCGGACAGGTCAAGGCG
>JAPLPI010000408.1 GCA_026400305.1 Alphaproteobacteria bacterium
GTGGACAGGCGATCATTTCGAGGAATGGACCCTCAAGGAGGGCGTCGTAACCACCGGCGCGCGGGTCTACAACTTCCTCAAGACCAAGCAGTCCTATGGTGACGCACAGATCCATGTCGAGTTCCGCGAACCAGCGCAGCCCACCCCGCCGCTGAATCCGCAATATCACGGCAACAGCGGCGTTTTCCCGATGGGCCTGTATGAAGTGCAGATCCTGGATGGCACCAACAACCAGACCTATCCCGACGGCATGGTGGGCGCGATCTATACCCAGAGCCCACCGCTGGTGAATGCCGGACGGCCGCAAGGCGCCTGGCAGTGCTACGATATCGTATTCCATGCGCCGCGCTTCTCCGGCGCGAACGTGACCGAGCCGGCGCGCATGACCGTGATGCTGAACGGCGTGCTGGTGCAGGACAATACGGTGCTGATCGGCGCCACGGTGCATGGCAAGGTCGCCACCTACTCGCCCCATGCGGCGGAGCTGCCGCTGGCGTTACAGGACCATGGCAATCCCGACAGCCATGTCTCGTTCCGCAATATCTGGATCCGGCGGCTTAGCCCCAACTGAAGCATCAGACGGGTTTGAGGCCCAGCTTGATGAGCGCGGCGTTGAGATGCGCCAGCGCTTCCGGCGGCGGCCCCGGGAACATACCCGGAGTGGGATTGTTGCCCTTGTAGCCAATGTCGGCGATGCCTTCGGGCTGGGAATAGAAGCCTCCCAGCATCAGTGCGCGCAGGCGCACGAAGAACTGGGCGGCGCGGCGATAGCCGGGCTGCACCTTTGCGCGGAAAGCAACCAGATCGAAAATTTCACGTCGCTGCGCGTCGCTGGCCTGGGCGAAGGTCACCTTGAAACGCACCAGGCTTTCGGCATCCATCCAGGCCAGACCCGACAGAATCAGGCGGCGGTCCGCCTGCTGCAAAGGATAAGGCGCGCTGAACCATTCATCCAGGAAGGCGTCGATATGCAACGCCGAACCGGATGGAGAATGGGTATCGGCCGGCAACATCATATCGGCTGCGATGCGCAAGACCCCGCGCTGCTGCTCGTCCAACGTCAGCGGCCAGGGAATGAATGGCTTGTTGAGATTGGGATCATAGCCATAGCCTGGCGCAGTGACCCGCGCCGGTGTCAGGTCTTTCCACAGTGAGACAGGCGCGGCAGGCGGCGGCGGTGCCGGCGGCGCGGGCGCGGCGCAACCTTCCAGCACCAGCGGGCCGGCGGAGGCGGCCGCGAACCAGGCCAGAGTAACGCGGCGGGAAATCTCGCTCATACCTCCCCCTTTTTCATCCGCTGCGCCAGATGGGCGCAGCTGCGCATCGCCAGCGCCAGAATGGTCAAGGTCGGGTTCTTGTGGGCGTTGGACGTGAAGACACTGCCATCGGTGATCACCAAATTCTCGATGTCCCAGCTCTTGCCGAAACTGTCGGTAACCGAGTTAGCCGCCTTGTCACCCATGCGGGTGGTGCCCAGCTCATGGATGATGAAGCCGCCATCGGCAATCGCTTTCTCCGGCGGCAGATCCGGCGTGGTGACGGTGCCGCCCAGCCGGTGGATCATGTCTTTCGCTGTCTTGATGCCATGCGCGATCTGGCGAATTTCATGCTGCGACCATTTCCAGTGGAAGCGCAGCACGGGCATGCCGTTCTTGTCCTTCACCACCGGATCCTGTTCGCAATAGCTGTCCTTGTTGGGGATCATCTCGCCTCGCACGGTGTAGGAGAGCTGAGCGCCGTAATAACGCCGGGCGTCTTCCTTCAGGGACAGGCCATAGCCGTCTTCCATCCCGCCCAGCGGCAACCCAGCGCCTGGCATGCCGAAACGTCCGCCGATTTCGTAGTGATAGCCGCGCGGGAAATCGAGTTTGCCGGCCGCTTGCTCCTTATAAAGCCAGAACGGGATGTAGAGATGAGCCACATCCATTCCGTCTTCGTTGTAGCGCGGCCGCCCTTCCAGCGCCGGAATATGGCCGGCGACGTTGGTGCCGGTGGTGTCCAGCAGATTCTTGCTCACTTCGCCGCTGGAATTGGCCAGCCCGCCATCCTTGGAATTGAGTAGAATCTTGGCGGTGTCGCAGGCGCTGGCCGCCAGCACAATTACGCGGGCTTTCACGAAATGCGGTTTTCCGTCCTTGTCGAAATATTCGACCCCCTTCGCCCTGCCCAGTTCGTCGGTCAGAACCCGGCTAACAGTGGCGTTGGTTGTAATACGCAGCTTTCCGGTACCCATCGCCATGGGCAGCAGCGACGTGGTGGTCTGGAACGCCGCCCCGATGCCGCAGCCCCGGCCGCAAGGCGAAGCATTGAAACAGGCTTCGCGCGGGGCATGGGGGTGATCGATCGCCCGCGACAGCACCGCATAGCGCGACGGCACGCAGGGAATACCCAGATCGTTGGCCGCCGCCTGAATCATCAATTCGGTGGCGCGGGGTTTGGGTGACGGCAGCAGAACACCCGGCGAGGAATCCGGATGGTTCTCCAGCCCGACATTGGTGCCGATGACGCCGACCAGTTTTTCGGTGCGGTCATACCAGGGCGCCACGTCGGCATAGGAGATCGGCCAGTCCATGCCCAGCCCGTCGCGGCTGAAGGGCTTGAAGTCATACGGGCC
>JAPLPI010000341.1 GCA_026400305.1 Alphaproteobacteria bacterium
GCGCCCGCGACATGCAGGGCGATGAAGCCGAGCAGCACATAGACCAGAATATTGTGGATGTCGCCCGCTTCATGACCCCAGGCCGAACCCTTGGGACACAAGGGCGGCAAGGTAACGACACCCAAAAGCTTGACGTCCCAGCCGCGCGAATTGGCCGCCGCCCAGCCCAGCCCGGTCATCACGAACACGAGTGCGTAAAGAGACATATGGGTGACGCGCGACAGCCAGAGCTCTCTGCCGGTCAGGCCATCGGCCATCGCCACGGGATGAAGCAGCCGCCAGGCGAAACGCGCCACGATCACCGCAGAGATCGCGGCGCCGAACAGCAGGTGCCAATGCACCCAGCTCTCATCCAGCGTGTTGCGCCCGATATGCGGCATGATGGAGCCAATGGCATATTGCGCCGCCAGCAGCAGGAAGATCAGCCAGTGAAAAAATTTTGCGGCGGGGCCATAGCCACCGGTAGCGGGATTGCCAGGCATTTCGCCTCCTGTTTTGCCCCAGCATACGCAGCGACGGAGGCGATAACACTATCTTTTCCCCAACCCGTCGTTGCAACTAATACGCATCATCGCCTGGCAAGAGTTCGAGGCCGGCCGGGTCCTGGTGAATGATCACGTCGGCGCCCGGATAGGCCTGCAGCAGCGCCAATTCGACCGCATCGCTGATCGTGTGCGCTTCCGACAGCGGCATGTTGGGATCAAGGCCCAGGTGCAATTGGATGAAACCGACAGCGGCATGTTGGGATCAAGGCCCAGGTGCAATTGGATGAAAGTGGAAAGGCCCGCCGACCGGGTCTTGAGGTCATGAACATTCTTCACGGCCGGATGGCTCCGAGCGATGCGGCCAATACGGGCGCGCTCGGCCTCCGGCAATTCGCGGTCCATCAACTGATGAAAGGCGGCGCGGCCCACGCCGAAGGCCGTGTAGGCCATGATGCCGGCGACCGCGATGGCAATGAGGGGATCGGCCAGGGTCCAGCCCAGCAGGCTGGAGAGTAGCAGTGCCAGCACCACGCCGATATTGGTGACCAGATCGCCGAAATAATGGGTCTGGTCGGCCTCGACCGCGACACTGCCCGTTCTGGCCACCACCCTGCGCTGGTACAGGATCAGCCCGATGGCGATAGCGATGGCGATGCACATCACGACCAGCGCCTCGATGCTGTGGTCGATCGGCTCGGGCGCCATGATGCGGCTGATGCCCTGGATCACCAGAAACAGCGCAGAGGCGCAGATGAAGGCGCCCTGCGCCAAGCCCGCCAGCGGCTCGGCCTTGCCGTGGCCAAAGCGGTGTTCGGCATCGGCGGGGGTCAGCGCCGAGCGGATGGCAATGAGATTCAGCCAAGACGTGAAAAGGTCCAGCGCCGAATCCGCCAGGCTGGCTAGCATCGCTACCGAATGGGAAGCGAAATAGGCAAAGGTCTTTATCGCCACCAGGAAGAGCGACACCGACACCGACGCGATGGCAGCGCGCCGCATCAACGCGCCCGCCTTTTCCTGCCTGCTCACGGAAACAGTCTTTCGGTGCGCCAGGGCTCACCAGCCGTATCGCGTTCATAGACCAGCCGGTCATGCAGTCGGAAAGGGCGGTCGCGCCAGAACTCGATGCGCAGCGGCGTCAGCCGCCAGCCGGTCCAGTGCGGCGGACGCGGCACTTTGGTCAGGGCGAACTTCAGGGCGTATTCGGCAATGGCCTTCTCGAACACAAAGCGCCCTTCCATCGGGCGCGACTGGGGCGAAGCCCAGGCGCCGATCTGGCTGTCCTTGGGGCGGGTGGCGAAATAGACATCGGCTTCGGCGATGGAGACCTGGGCGATGACGCCCTTCACCCGCACCACCCTGCGCAGGCTCTTCCAGTGGAAGTTGAGCGCCGCCCTGGGATTACTCGCCAGCTCTTCACCCTTGATGCTGTTGGAATTGGAATAGAAGACAAAGCCGTTCGGATCCGCGCCCTTCAGCAGCACCATGCGCACATTGGGCACGCCGTCGGCATCGGCGGTGGCCAGCGCCATGGCGTTGGGGTCGTTGAGCTCGGAGCCTTCGGCTTCCTTCATCCAGTCCTGGAACAGCGCGAAGGGATCGGCGCCGGCGGCAATGCCGCCATCGTCCAGAGGTCCGCCTGTCTCCATTGTCATGGGTGCGTCCTAGCAGTTTCGCGTTTGGCAGGGTAGCCTTGGCCATCCATGGCCAGAAACCACAAGATTTTTCCACTTTTTGCTACCGCGCTTTGCATCTGCCTCGCAGTCACGCCCGCGACGGCCCGCGGCAGCGCCGAGATAGCGGCGGCGTTCGATTTCGGCGTCGCCGCCTACGACGCGGGCGATTACGAAAAGGCCTTCAAGATCTGGTGGGACCTGCGCTTCGAAGATCTGGCGGCCATGCGCAACCTGGGACTCATGCTGCGCAAGGGCCAAGGCACGCCCAAGGACCCCGACAAGGCTGAAGAAGTGTATCTGCGCGCCGCCGAAGCCGGACTGCACACCGCCCAGGCCGATTTGGCCGACATGTATCTGAAAGGCGAATTGGGCGCGCCCGATTTGCGCCGCGCGCTGCCTTTGCTGGAAGCCGCCGCCGCCGCCAATCATCCGGTGGCGCAATTCCAGCTGGGCCAATTCTATGAGACAGGTGCGCCGCCGCTGGTGCCGCAAGATCTGGAAACCGCACGCCAGCTTTATGCGTCGGCCGCAAACCATGGCATGAAGGAAGCCGCCGCGCGTTCGGCGTTCCTGGGACAACCGTCGGCGAAACCCGCTGCCACGCCTACGCCAACACCGTCTGCACTAAGCCCGGCAATCGCCGGGCCGGAAGCGGCACCCGCCGCACCCTAAAGCGCGGCCAGCACCTTTTTCAGGTCGTGCTCGACGAAAGCACCTTGACCTCGATGCCTGCCAGCAGTTCGGTATAGTAGGTGACGCACTAGATTAGCAGGCGAAACTGCTGCTCACTCTGGCGCTAGCCTCTTCCGAGGCGCGGCGCTCGCATAGGTCGTGCGTCACCTTGTTGAACCCGGTCAGCGCGCCCGACGTATCGCGGATGGGATCGATAACGGCATAGGCTCAGAAGCGGCTGCCATCCTTGCGCAGCCGTCAACCTTCGGCTTCGAACTCGCCTTCGCGCGCCGAAATTTCCAGGGCGCGGGCCGGCAGCGCGATGGCGCGATCTTCCTCGGTATAGAAGCGCGAGAAATGCTGGCCGATGATCTCTTCGTGGGTATATCCCTTGAACGACTGGGCGCCAGCGCTCCAGCTGGAGACGATGCCGCTGGGGGTCCAGCATGTAGATGGCATAATGGGTGACCGCCTCGAGCAGGACGCGGGTAGCGGGCACTTTCATCCGGCGTGTGGGCCCTGTTCTACGTCAATGGGTTGTTCGTGCGAGATAATCCTGCCCAAGGCTGGAACGCCGGAGCGATCAAAAAATCCACAACACTCAAGGCCTTGATATATTAGCATAAAAAGCCCAATTAAGGACAACATGAAAGACCCCTATGAAGTCCTCGGCGTCGCCAAAGGCGCCAGCGAGGCAGAGATCAAGAAGGCGTTCCGCGCGCTGGCCAAGAAGCATCACCCCGACAAGCATGCGGGCGATGCGTCGGCGCAGAAGCGTTTCCAGGAAATCTCCGGCGCCTATGACATCCTGGGCGACAAGGACAAGCGCGCCCAGTTCGACGCCGGCGCCATCGGTCCGGACGGCAA
>JAPLPI010000042.1 GCA_026400305.1 Alphaproteobacteria bacterium
ATCGGAAAAGCTACGCCGCGATTCCTTCCAGGTCTGCATCCTGTGGCGGCTGATCCAGGAAGCGCCGCTGACCGCGGGCAAGATCTCGCCCGACCTCGCCAAGCTGCAGGTGCTGACCAGGTCCATCGAAACTCGTTGCACCGGCACCGAATTCAAGCCCGCGCTGGAATGGTGCGGCTCGGTGCTGGCGGCGGCCGAAGGGCTGGTGGTGGGCGTGGATCGCAATGCCTCGCTGCACCTGCTAGGTTAGGCCGGGCTCAGCCTGCACCAGGTCTTTCACCCCGAGAAAAGCGCCAGTGCCCAGCTGTCGGGAATCGACGCAACCGTGGCCATTATTCGGGCGCGCCAGCAGGCCCAGGCACTGGCCAGCTAAAGGCCCGCTGGAGCTGAAAAGCACCGTCGGCTTCCCATTTAAGACGGGATGCTCTAATACCCCCGCCGAAAGCTCGGAATTCATCCATGCAGACCCTGTTGCTTGTCGCCGAATTGATCATCGCGGTGGCACTTATCTGTTTCGTCCTGTTGCAGCGCTCCGAAGGCGGGGCGCTAGGCATGGGCGGCAGCGGCGGCGGCATGGGTGGCTTGTTCACAGCCCGCGGCGCGGCCGACACCCTGACCCGCACCACCGCCATCCTGGCCTTCCTGTTCTTCGCCACCTGCATCGGATTGAACATCCTGGCGCTGAAGGGCCGCGACCAAACCTCGATCCTTGATTCGGCGGCCCCCGCGCCGGGCACGGGCCTTCCGCCAAAGCCGGCGGCGCCCGCGGCGCTGCCGATCGGTCCGTCCGTTCCGAAACCTCAATAGCCCGCGTTTTTTGCGGACCTGTTAGCGGCGGAAAATAATTCCGTTTTTGCGCTTGCGCGCATGTGCCTGTTTGATGATGGTGATCTCCCATGGCCCGGTTAGTTTTCATCACCGGCGGCGTGGTCTCTTCCCTCGGAAAAGGTCTGGCGTCCGCTGCCCTTGGCGCGTTGCTTCAAGCGCGCGGCTACAAGGTTCGTCTGCGCAAGCTCGACCCCTATCTCAATGTGGATCCCGGCACGATGTCGCCGTTCCAGCATGGCGAGGTCTATGTCACCGATGACGGTGCTGAGACCGACCTGGACCTGGGCCATTATGAGCGCTTCACCGGCGTGTCGGCGCGCAAGTCCGACAATGTCACCTCGGGCCGCATCTATTCTCAGGTGATCGAGAAGGAGCGCAAGGGCGGCTATCTGGGCCGCACCGTCCAGGTGATTCCGCATGTCACCGACATGATCAAGGAATTCGTGCTGGCCGATATCGACGGGCTGGATTTCCTGCTGGTGGAGATCGGCGGCACGGTGGGCGACATCGAAGGACTGCCGTTCTTCGAGGCCATCCGCCAGTTGCACAATGACCTAGGGCGCGGCCAGACTGCCTTCATCCATCTGACCCTGGTGCCCTATCTCGAGGCGGCGGGCGAATTGAAGACCAAGCCCACCCAGCACAGCGTCAAGGACTTGCGCGCCATCGGCATCCAGCCGGACATCCTGCTGTGCCGCACCTCCCAGCCCATTCCCGAAGACGACCGCAAGAAGATCGGCCTGTTCTGCAACCTGGCGGCGGAGCGGGTGATCCCGGCCATGGACCTAGACACCATCTACCGGGTGCCGCTGGCCTATCACGAGGTCGGGCTGGACACGCAGCTGCTGAAAGTGTTCGGCATCGACAATGCGCCCGAGCCCGACCTGTCGCGCTGGCAGGATGTTGTGCAGCGGGTGAAGAATCCCGAAGGCGAAGTGCGCATCGCCGTGGTCGGCAAGTACATGCAGGTCAAGGACAGCTACAAGTCGCTGTCCGAGGCGCTGACCCATGGCGGCCTGGCCAACAATGTGAAGGTCCATCTGGACTGGATCGACAGCGAAGTGTTCGAGCGCGACGACGTAGCCAGCTTCCTGGAGGAAGTGGACGGCATATTGGTGCCGGGCGGCTTTGGCGAGCGCGGTACCGAGGGTAAGATCGGCGCGGTGTGCTTTGCCCGCGAACGCAAGGTGCCGTTCTTCGGCATCTGTTACGGCCTGCACATGGCGGTGATTGAAGCCGCGCGCGACCTGGCGGGGCTGGAAGGTGCCGGCACCTCCGAGATTGGTACGCCCAAGCATCCCGTCATTGGGCTGATGACCGAATGGGTCAAGGGCAACCAGGTTGAAAGCCGCGCCGCTGATGGCGACATGGGCGGCACCATGCGTCTGGGCGCTTATCCGGCGACATTGACGCCAGGCTCAAGGGTGGCCGAAGTCTATGGCACCACCGAAATCAGCGAGCGCCATCGCCATCGCTATGAAGTGAACACCAACTACGCCAAACAACTGTCCCAGCATGGCATGGTAGTCTCGGGCTGGTCGCCGGACGGGCGGCTGCCGGAAATCATGGAGATCCCGGACCATCCCTGGTTCATCGGGGTGCAGTTCCACCCCGAGCTCAAGTCTCGGCCGCTGGAGCCGCATCCGCTGTTCACGTCGTTCATTGCAGCGGCGGTCCAGAAGAGTCGCCTAGTCTAGCGCGCCAGGTAGGCCGTGATCACGTCCTTTGGAACGATGTGATAGCCGTTGCTGGGCTTGTTGGTGGACGCTTCGCCGGTCTTGGTCAGTGTCACGCGCAAGCTGTTGATGTTTTCCAGCGCAATGCAGTCGTCGATGTCGTG
>JAPLPI010000125.1 GCA_026400305.1 Alphaproteobacteria bacterium
TCCCTGCCAGCTGATGTAGAGCTGGAACGCGTCGCCCTTTTTCTCGATGCCGAACCGAGTGGGATGGAACGTCTGCGCACCCTGTTTGGCCGTCCCGGCGCGCGGCTGACGCGCCGAACGGTATTCAATGTCGGTCATCGGCCCGGTCTTCTCGGCCCGCCAGGCGATATGCACCATGCCGTTGCCATGCTGGGCGGCCATGATTTGGCGGCTGTCGTCATCTAGACTGTCACGGATAACCAGCGCCACCTTGCGGTCATGGAAGTCATCCGGGCTGGGCCAGCTCACCGTGCCCGCCAGCGAAACATCGCCGCTCATCTTCTTCCAGAGATAATGAAACTCGTCGCGCTGGTACCAGATGTTATAGCCGGCCGAGTTGATGGTGTAGGTGCCGCCGTCATAGCCGGCGCTGCCCGGCGCCAGGGGACTGCCGACATCGGTCTGGGCCTCGAACTGACCGATGACCCCGCCGGCAGGCACCGAGGCGCGATGGAAATCAATCGGCGGCGGGACCTGCTTGTGGCTTGCCGATCCCGGCAGCGCCCAGTCCGGCACGTCAATGCCGGGTGGCGATGGTGGCGGAACCAGCGATTGCGCCAGGGCTGGTGTGGCCAGCAGCAGAAGACCGAACAAATGGATGCGCATGGGACCCCTCCCTTTTTCGTGCAGCCTGACCCCAAAGACCCCAGAACTCAATCGTTTAGCGCAGGTGCCTGGCCACCGCCCAGCGCCTTGTACAGCGCCACCGAGGCTGCAAGCCGCGCCCGCCTTATATCGGCAAGCTGGTCGCGCGCCGTGTAAAGGCTGCGCTCCGCGTCGGTCACGATCAGGAAGTCGGAATAGCCCGCGATATATTTCCGGCGCGCGGCGCCCAGCAACTTTTCTGCTTGCGTAACCTGCTCGCGCAGCGCCGCTTCCTGGGCCGACAGGTGATTGACGTTACCCAGCGCATTCTCGACATCGGAAAAGGCGTTCAGGACCGCAGCGCGGTACGCCGCCAGCAATTCTTCCTCGCGCGCCCGCGCCTCGTCGGTGATCGCGCGGGTTTTGCCCCCGTCGAAAATTGTCTGCACCAGCGCGGCGCCGATCGCCGCCCCGAAGCCAAGCCCCGGCAAGGTGTCGATGGCGGCGGCCAAAGCGGGATATTGCAATCCGGCCGACGCATTCAGCGTGATGCCGGGCAAAAAGGCGGTGCGCGCCGCTTCAAGATTGGCATGCGCGGCGATGAGGTTGGCCTCGGCGGTGGCGATGTCGGGCCGGCGGGTGAGAAGCTGGGCAGGCAGGCCCGGCGTCACCAGGGGCGCGGTGATGTGTTCCAGGCCGGCGCCGGTAACCGTGAAGCCTTCGGGCGGGCGTCCCAACAGGATCGCCATGGAATCGCGGGTCTCCAGTTCCTGCTGCTGCAGGGCCGGAAGGGCGGCCTGCTGGCCCGCCATGTTGGCGCGCTCCTGCAGCAGGTCGGCCGCCGGTGCATAGCCCGCCGTCACCCGCCGCTGCACCACGTTCAGGATGGATTGCGAGGATTGCAGGTTGGCCTGCGCCACGGCGATGCGGTCGCGCAGCGCCAGCAACTGGAAATAAGCATTGGCGACACTGCCGGTGACGGTCAGCGCCACGGTGCGGCGGTCGGCGGCGCTGGCGGCCCGTGCCGCATCGGCGGCATCGGCCAGGTCGCGGTTCTTGCCCCAGAAATCCTGTTCATAGCTCGCGGCCAGCC
>JAPLPI010000134.1 GCA_026400305.1 Alphaproteobacteria bacterium
ATTTGGCGTGGCTGACCTGGTGGCGCATCTCGCCATGCACCGGCAGCGCCAGCTTCGGCCTGATCCAGCGATACATCTGGGCCAGCTCGTCGCGGCAGGGATGGCCCGACACATGCACGTCATGGTCTTCAGCGGTCAGCAGGGCAATGCCGCGCCCCGCCAGCTTGTTCTGGATCTCGGCGATGGCCAGCTCGTTGCCGGGAATGACGCGGCTGGAAAAGATCACCGCATCGCCTTCGCTCAGGCTCACATGGGGATGGCTGCCATGAGCGATGCGCGCCAGCGCGGCGCGCGGCTCGCCCTGGCTGCCGGTGCACAAGTACAGCACCTTGTGCGCCGGCATGTCGGCCACCTCTGTCTCGTCCAGGATGGTGGGAAAGTCTTTCAGGTATCCGGTCTCGCGCGCGGCGGACACCATCTTCTGCATCGAGCGGCCGACCAGCGCCACACGGCGGCCATGCGCCTTGGCGGCGCGCGCCACCGTGTCCAGCCGCGCCACGTTGGAGGCAAAGCCCGTCACCGCCACCCGGCCCTTTAGGGTGCCGATCAGTTCGGTCAGGGTTTCGCGCACTTTGGCTTCGGAGCCGGAGCTGCCGGCGACTAGCGCGTTGGTGGAATCGCATACCAGCGCCAGCACGCCTTCATTGCCCAGCTTTTCCAGCGCGGCGGTGTCAGTCGCCTCGCCCAACATGGGATCGGGATCGATCTTCCAGTCGCCGGTATGAGCCACCACGCCCAGCGGCGTGCGGATCGCCAGCAGGTTGGGTTCCAGGATGGAATGAGTGATGGAGATGAAATCCAGCTCGAACGGGCCCAGCTTGAGATTGCCGCCCACCGGCACTTCATGGACATGGACCTTCGAGGTCAGGCCCGCCTCGTCCAGCTTGCCGGTTATCAGGCGGGCGGTGAACGGCGTGGCGTAAATCGGACAACGCAGCGATGGCCACAAGGGCGCGATGGCGCCGATATGATCTTCATGCGCATGGGTAGCGATGATAGCCAGGACATTTTCCCGCCGCTCCACCAGGTAGCGGATGTCGGGCATGATGAGATCGACGCCTGGCGTATTGCCTTCGCGCCCGAACAGCACGCCGCAATCGACGATGATCCATTGCCGGTCATTCTCGGGCCCGAAGCCATAGGCGTTGAAGTTCATCCCGATTTCGCCCGACCCGCCCAGCGGCAGGAAGACAAGTTCGTCTTGCTTTATCATGCGATCCATTACGCCTTTGCCGCCTTTTGGGCGTTTCGTGCGTGGATCAGCATCAGCCCGCGCATGGTGAGGTCCGGATCGATATGCTCGATGGCCGGGATATCGGGCCGGAACAGGTGCGACAGGCCGCCGGTCGCCACCACCGTCATGGGCTTGCCGTACTCGGCCTTGATGCCGTTGATCAGGCCTGTGATCAGGCCGACATAGCCCCAATAGACGCCGGACTGCATGGAGCTCGCGGTATCGCGGCCGATCACCTTTTGCGCGCGGATGATGGCGACGCGCGGCAGCAGCGCGGCGGCCTGGTGCAACGCCTCGATCGACAGGTTGGCGCCCGGCGCGATCACGCTACCGTCAAAGGCGCCGTCCGCGGACACGATGTCGAAATTGGTGGCGGTGCCGAAGTCCACCACTATCACCGCGCCCTTGTAGGTGGCATGGGCGGCCACGGTGTTGCACAGCCGGTCGGCGCCCACGGTTTCGGGATGGTCGACAGTGGGGCGCGGCCCCAGGTCCAGTGCCGGATCGCCCACCCGCTGCGGCTCGGTCTTGAGATACTTGCGGCACATGTCGCGCAGGTCGAACAGCACCGCCGGTACCACGGTGGCGATGATGGCGGCGTCGAGATCGGCGAAGGACAGGCCTTTCAGCGCCAGCAGCTGGCCCAGCCACATGGCATATTCGTCGGCGGTGCGCGACACCTGGGTGACGGCGCGCCACTGGGCGCGGATCTTGTCGCCGTCATAAACGGCGAAGACGATATTGGTGTTGCCGGCGTCGATGGCTAACAGCACGC
>JAPLPI010000204.1 GCA_026400305.1 Alphaproteobacteria bacterium
GGGCAGTCCTTCGGGTACTAGATGGACCGCGCGCGCGGCTGGTGTTCGCCGACCGCCGCGCCGTCAAGCAGATCTTGGTGAACCTGCTCTCCAATGGCGTGAAATACACCCAGCCCGGCGGAACGGTCAGCGTGACAGCGCGCGCCGAAAAGGGCATCGAGATCGTGGTGCGCGACACCGGCACCGGCATTTCCAAGTCCGACCTGGCGCGACTGGGCCAGCCCTTTGAACAGGTGGAGAATGCCGAAGTCCGCGCCAAGGAAGGCACCGGCCTGGGCCTGGCATTAGTCAAGGCGCTGGAGGCGATGCATGGCGGCGAAGCCGTGCTGACCTCGGCGCTGGGCGAAGGCACCACTGTCACGGTGCGGGTTGCCCAACGCCGCGGTGAACGCCAAGGGCGAGCGTCTTGAAACGAGCAAAGTCCTGCCGTTCCGCGCCTCCTCCTGATACAAGCTTGCCCATGGAAGCAACGCCGCGCCTCAAAGCCGGAATCTTCGTGCGCGCCCTGGCCCGCCGCACCGAAGTGGCGGGTGCTGCTGCCTTTGTCGTGCGGATGGGTTCGGAAGAAGCTGGCGCCGTCATCCTGCGCATCAATCGGCTGGATGGGACGGTGCTGGTGCTGAACCAGACGCTCGATGGCCTGGGCCGGCTGGTCTGGGCCCAGCCCCTGGGCGGCTGGACCGACGAGAAGCGCGCCGGCGAATGGTGTGACAAGCAGGTGAAGTTCGATCCCGATCTGTGGATCGTGGAAGTCGAAGACCGGCAGGGCCGCGCTTTTGTGGACGAGCCGATCGTGTAAGTTGCATCCAGCGGCGCGGTCTGAGACCAATAACGCACATGACACAGCAACAACTGATCTAGACTTTCCTTCACATCCTGATCCTGTTGCCGGTGCTGTATTCCCGTATGCGACGCATGACCAAGGCGCAGCCGCTGAAATTGAACCGGCTGTGGATCCGCCCCGCCATTATCCTGGCCGTGGTGACGCTGGCGCTGCTCGCCCCCCAGCCTCATCACGCCGTGCGCCATTTAGTGGCGATAGACTGGGCCTGACTGGCGGTCGCGGCCGGGATCGGCGCGGTGGGCGGCTGGTACTGGTGCCGCACCATGGCGATCGAGGTGCATCCCGAGGACGGCACTCTGATGGTCTCGGGCGGGCAAGCGGCCCTGCTGGTGCTTGTCGTGCTGATCCTGCTGCGGTTGGGCCTGCGCACCGGGCTGGCAGTGGAAGGCCAGGCCCTGCATCTGGATGTGCTGCTGATCTCGGATGCCTGTATCGTCTTCACCGCGGCGCTATTCACGGTCCGCGCCATCGAGATGTACATCCGGGCGAAACGGCTGATGGCAACCTCTCAAAAGACTATGGCTTAAGAACCGGTTGCCGGGACGGGCGGGGCCTGCTACCCCCCCCCGGCCATGAGCCGTACCCCTGCCAGCGAAGCCGCACGTCGCCGCACCTTCGCCATCATCTCCCATCCTGACGCGGGCAAGACCACCCTGACCGAGCACCTGCTTTTGCTGGGCGGCGCTATCCATGCCGCCGGCCGGGTCAAGGCGCGCGGCGAGGCCCGCCGCGCCAAGTCCGACTGGATGAAGATCGAGCAGGAACGCGGCATCTCAGTCACCTCGGCGGTGATGACGTTCGAATACCAGGGCGCGGTGTTCAACCTGCTGGACACGCCCGGCCACGAAGATTTTTCCGAAGACACCTACCGCACGCTGACGGCTGCGGATTCGGCGGTTATGGTGATTGACGCCGCAAAGGGCATCGAAGCCCAGACCCGCAAGCTGTTCGAAGTCTGCCGGCTGCGCGACATTCCCATCATGACCTTCGTCAACAAGATGGACCGCGAAGCGCGCGATCCCTTCGAACTGCTGGACGAGATTTCGGACCAGCTGCAGATCGAGACCGCGCCTATGATGTGGCCGGCCGGCATGGGCCTGAACTTCAAGGGCATCCAGGACCTGAATAGGGGCACTTTTATCCCTTTCAAAGACAGCAAGCTGGACGCCGAATTGAATGCCAAGCTGGACGAAGATGTGAGCCTGGCGCGCGAGGGATTGCCGCGCTTTGACCTGGCCACCTACCGCGAGGGGCACCTATCGCCGGTCTATTTCGGCAGCGCCCTGAAGAATTTCGGCGTGGCGCAGCTTCTGGATGCGCTGAGCGAATATGCGCCCCCGCCGCGCGCCCAGGCGGCGGTGGGCCGCGCCGCCGAACCTGGCGACAAGGAAGTCACCGGCTTTGTGTTCAAGGTGCAGGCTAACATGGACCCCAACCACCGCGACCGGGTGGCATTCCTGCGCCTGGCCTCGGGCGAGTTCCGCCGCAACATGAAGCTGAAGCAGTCGGGCACCGGAAAAACCATCGGCGTGCACAATCCCATCCTGTTTTTCGCCTCCGAACGCGAGACGGTGGACGAGGCTTACGCCGGAGATATCGTCGGCATGGTGGGCCACTGTGCGATGCGCTACCACGTGATGGGCGACCGCTCGATGGGCGACGAGGCACCCACCGCCGACGAATTGGCCCAACTGCGCGACATCGCGGCCGAGTCGGTGGCCGGCGGCGCCGTCGGGTTCTCCACCTCGCGCATCCTCCTGCACCGCGTGCCCGACGGCCGCTGTGTGCCAGGC
>JAPLPI010000302.1 GCA_026400305.1 Alphaproteobacteria bacterium
AGGTCACGGTGTGGGAGATGTTGTAGGGGTTGGTCCACTTCACCGTATCCCCGGCCTTGATGTTCACCGTATCGGGTATGAAGCGCATCTTGGGCGACTGCTTCATGGTGACGTCCACCGTCTTGGCCTGGGCCCAGGCGGGCAAGGCGGCCGAAACACCGAAAGCGGCAAGAATCTGTGTAAATGCGCGGCGATTGAACATGGTCATTCCTTATACGGGCGGCGAAACCTGGTTGATCAAAAGGTCAGATACCGCGCCCGCCTCGTAGCCCAGCGGATCGGCATCATCCATTACGCCCTTGCGCACCACGATGTCGGCGCCAGCTTCGAAATCAGTGATGTCCTCGGTCTTGATGCCATCGACGAAGAATGCGGCACCCGAATAGGGGCTCCAGGTCTTCCAGTCCGCGCCCTTGATCTTGTATCGCCACACCGGCTGGAAATTGGCCATCTGGAAGCTGTGGCGCGGCGCGCCCGGATCGCGCTTGGGCGCGGGCACCGTGTCGGCCTTGGTGCGCGCCTGGGCGAAGGTGAACCAGATGCCCTTGTCGGACAGTGTCATGTCGGCGGCGCGCCAGGCCAGATACTTTTCGATATCATCGCGGCTGGTGAACTTGTGACCAGCGACGACCAGGTGATAGCCGGTGGCGCCCTTCTTGGTCGCTGTGAAGACACCGGGCTTGGCCGGCGGCACCATCGGCGCATCGGCGACGAGTGCAGCTGGCGTCGGCGCGGCGGACGCCAGGGCGCCCGGGGGTACCGGATCGGCGGCAAAGCTGCTACCCGCCAGAGCGCAGAATGCTGCGGCCCCAAAACCGATTGCCATCATGCGATTCATTTTTTCCCCAATTCTATTCTTCGTTATCTTTTTCGTAGTCGGGAGAGCGGTAAGTATCGTGGCATGCTTTGCAGGTTTTTCCGATGACCTGGACCTGGGCTTTAAGACCGGCTTCGTCTTTGGCTTGTACGACCTGGTTGAGCTTGGCGGCATCAGCCTGGAGCTGTTTGCCCAGCTTGGTGAACTCGTCGGGCTTGGCCCAGACGGCGGGCAGCGCGTAGGTCTTCACATGGCTTTCCGGGCCGGAGCCCTTGGGGAACCAGCCCAGCAGATAGCCCGAGCGGTCCTTGACAGTCTGGGCGTTGGGGATGGCGGCATTGTCCCAATCGATGCGGCCCTTCTTGATCTCGTCGGCGATGGCCTTGAGGGCACCGCCCATGTCGCGCAGCTTGTCCTGGCGCGGCTTGATCTGTGCGACTTCGGCGGGGCCTGCGACGGCAACGGTGGCGATAGCGGAAACAATAAACGCCGCTCTAACAACGCGGCCAAACCCAAACGCGGACATTCGAACACAAACCCCTGGTTAAGCAGCAAGCGAGGCGCTGACGATCCGATTGCGCCAGCCCTTCGCGGCTAAATATTGACGCACCTTACGCGAGCAGCTCGGTATAGGGCTGGCGGATCTCCATGGAGCCCTTGCCCCAGCTGTCGAGCGACACGCCCATGGCCTTCTGAATGGTCAGGCCGACACGGGAGACAGGGCTGGAATCGCCGGCGACATGGTGGCCCATCTTCATCTTCCCGCTGCCACCGCCCGCCACCATGATCGGCAGGCCGTCCACGGCATGGATCTTGGCAAAGCTCTGGTCGGTAAAGGCGAACACCAGCATGTGGTCGAGCAGGGTGCCGTCGCCTTCGGGGATGGCGTCCATCTCCTTCAGGTAGGCGGCGAACAGCTCCATGTTCTGGATGTTGTACTGGGCCACGCGGGGCTGATAGCCCAGCACCGGATCGATGGGCTCTTCGTGGGTGGATTGGTGATAGCCCAGGCTGTCGCCCGGCACGAAGATCTGCGATCCCGGCTCGGACACCGACATGTTGAACACTCGGGTCTGGTCGGTAGCGAGCGCCATGGCGCCCAGCTTAGCCATCAAGGGAAGCGTGGCGCGCAGGTTGGGCAAGGCGTTGTTGCAGACCATCTCGCCGGGAGCATCCGGGATCGCGACCTTGGCCTGGATATCGGGACGCTGGAGTTCAGCGGCCATCTGCAGTTCGGCTTCACGGACACTGGTAAAATACTGGTCCATACGCGCCTTGTCGGCAGCGCCCAGATTGGCCATGGCTGTCTTGCGGTTCTCCGAGACGGCCGACAGAACCGACTGCTGCACCATGATCTGGGGATCGGGCTTCCAGTCGCCCTTGGTGGGATCCTGAAATCCCGGCCCGAACAGGCGGGTATAGAGGGAGAGTGGAGAGGCTTCGGCCGGCAGGGTGTTGGGACCACCCAGGCTGGAATAGCCATGCTTGGGATCGCCGGCGGCCGAGGCCGACACCGACTTGAAGCGGGTGCCGTGGCTGATAACGTCGGCGACCTGCTGGTCGATGGTCTTGGAATCGAACTCGCTATGCTTGGTGGGCGAGATGCCGGTGGCGGCGGCGGCCGCGCCCGACCAGTGCTGGTAGTTGGGATTGTCGTCCAGCGGAACGCGCAGGCCGGAGAAGACGTTGAGCTTCTTGCGATAGCCTTCCAGGGGCTTCAGCTCCATCGTCATCTCATAGTCGGTGCCGCCCACCTTGGGGATCCATAGCTGCTTGGTCAGGCCAAGGCCGTAGAAGTAGGTGCCAAAGCGCGAGGGCAGCGGGCGGCCCGTGACGGCCAGGGCCTTGCCTTTGCTGTCCAGGAAACAGTCCAGGAACGGCAGAGCCATGACGGCCAGGGCACCCTGGCTGGTGCCGCGAAGGAAAAATCTGCGATCAAGCTTCATGACTTGAGCTCCTGTTCTTACTTGCTGGCCGCGACCTTGGTCGCGGCGGGTTCGGGGGCGTCGGCAGTGAAGTAGGCCGGGGCTTCCACCAGGCCCTTGATCAGGGACCGCAGCTTGTAGCCGGACCCGATAAAGGCGGTGTGTCCGTACTTGAAGGAGGACGCGGTCACATCTTCGCTGTTCACGCCCTTGGAGTAGGCAAATATCTTGCGGGCGATGCAGGCGGGATACTTGGGATTGTCGTGCAGGAAGTCGCCCAGGCCAATGGCGCCCAAGAAGCTCTTGCCCTGAATGGTGGCCGACACGTCGATGGGCTTGCCCTTCTCCTCGGTGCGCACGCCGCCGATGGTGTCGAAGCCTTCCAGCGACAGGCCGATCGGGTCGCTATGGGTGTGGCAGGAGGCGCAAGCCGAGTTGGAGGCATGGGCCATCAGGCGCTGGCGCACGGTCAGCGGACCCGTCGGATCATTAACCGCCGAAAAGTCCACGTTCGCCGGGGGCAACGGTGTGGGCTCGCACAGGAAGATGTCCATCAGGGCGACGCCGCGCTTGGTTGGCGAGGAGCGTCCCGGATGGGAGAACATCGCCAGCATCGAAGCCTGGGTCAGCACACCCGAGCGACCCGCATCCGCTGGAAACTCATAGGCCACCCAGTCACCCTTGAAGGGAAAGGCCAAGCGGTAGTCGGCGGCCAGGGCGCGGTTGATGTAGGTCTTGCGCGTGGTCATAAGCTCGCGCATGTCGCCATTGTCGTGTAGGGCAAGGCCGATCGCGGTGCGCAGGGTCTCTTCCTTGGCGGAAGCGGCGATGGTGGAGCTCCACTTGGGATACAGGATGGAGTCCTTGGACACGGTGTCGAAGGTGTCCAGTTCAAGCATGTCGTTGAAGAAGGCGCGCATGCCCACGTCCAGGCGGGGCGAGGTCATCATCCGGGTGACCTGCTTGTCCAGGCCTGCGGCGGTGTTCAGATCCCCGCTCTTGGCGGCGGCCAGCAGTTCGGCATCAGGGGTACTGTTCCACAAGAGGTAAGACAGGCGCGTAGCCCGGCTATAGGGCTCGATCGCCCAAGTCTTGTCGGCGGCAGGAACAGCCCATTCCTTGCGAAACAGAAAGTCCGGGGCCTGGATCAGGCTCGCCAACCCGTAACGCAGGCCAGCATAAAAACCCTTCTGACTCTTGGCCAGCTTGGCCGACAGGTTCACCGCGTTCTTCAGCTCGTCCGAGGTCAGCGGGCGGCGAAACAGCAGCATGCCGTAATGGTCCAAGACCTGCTTGCTGCAGGCGTCGTCCGGGGCATTGGCGTCCTTGGGCTTGCACGGCAGCTTGGCCCGGTACTTCTCGCTCACAACCTGGGTGGCAATGCTGTCGGCCATCTGGGTGAAGGACTCAAAACCCACCGGCGTCACCGACAAGGTCGAGGTGCTTGCCGCCTGAAGGCCCGCGATCCGGATGGTCGGCTCTGCGGTACTCCGCCTGCGTCAGACGCCGAAGACTGGTCACATGGGAAAAGGCCGCAAAGGCTGGCGTGGCGATGGCGGCCAACAGGACAACAGAAAGGACCGGGGCAAAAAAACTACGCATTCGAGAATCCGCCAGCAGGAAGTTTAGGGAGTGGAATGTACCCCGGAAAGACAGCAAAACTAGCACTTTTTACATCTTTCTTAAGCAGTCACAGTGGTTTTTCTATTTATTCCGGGCTTATTGTCAGCCCCTGACCGCTAGCCGGTAGAGCTTCGAGCCTTTGTTGCGCCGCACAATTATTCCGCCATGCCCTGCTGGTCAGTGCCCCAGACCCACGAAGTTGAACCGCAGCACCCGCCCGTCCCGTCCATCGCCGGTGTAAATGTTGCCCTTGGCGTCAGTGATGATGACGT
>JAPLPI010000257.1 GCA_026400305.1 Alphaproteobacteria bacterium
GAACCGCGGCCGGGCCGAGGGGTTGAACGGGGCATATCAATTCTCCGGATAACCAAACCGGGCCACGAATGGCGCCAGTACGGGAAAAACAGCTTCAAGTTGCGGGCCAAAGCGTCGCCATTGCGCCACGCCAGCATCCGACAGCCCGCGCGCGACCTGCGCGCTGGAAGGCGTGTCGATGTTCTGGCGGCGGGCGCGGCCCGCAAAGGCGCGCATCGCCTCATCGAATTCCAGGCCCAGAAAGGCGCAGAGGCGTGTCGCTTCGGCTTCGAAATTCGCCACCAGGCTTTCATGACGCGCCTCGGCCACGTCCAGCACCAGCTTGCTGCGATAGAGTTCGACCAGCGTCATTACGGCATCGTAATAGACGGCCGTGTTTTCCAGCTCGGTGAATTCAAACATCCCGGCGTTCATGGCGAATCGGCGGCGGAAACAGGACAGCACCACATCGCGCGGATCGCGCAGCGCCAGCAAGATCTTCGCCCTGGGAAATAACCGCGCGATCAGGGGCAGGAACACGGCATTCAGAGGCAACTTGTCCAGGAAGACCGATTTTGTCAGCGCCGTTTCGGTTTGCGCCACCCGCTTCCAATAAAGTTCGCGCCAAGACTGCAACTGGGCATCGGACAAGGCCGCCAGGCGATCCAGATTGGCATCAGCGCCAAAGAACGCAGTAGCCGAATCGATCAGGCAAGGACGCTCCTCCATCGCGGCGACGTGCGGATGGCTGGCCAGCACCTGTTCCAGCAGGGTGGTACCTGAGCGCGGGAAGCCAACCAGGAAGGCGTGTGTGTGCGGGCCACCCTGCGGCGGCTGTGCGCTGGGCCAATGATCGATCCGCCGGAAATAGTGTGCCAGGCGCGTCTCGCGCGCCAGCACGCGCTCAACCCCTTGGATGGAAGACAGGAAGGCATCGCGCTGGATCGCCTTGGAGGCTGCATAGGCGGTAAAGGCTTCGGCGGTGCGGTCCTGCGCGTCCAGAATATCGCCGGCCAAGCTAAAGGCGAAGGTCCGGTTCACCGGCCCCAGGGTGCCATCCTGCACCAGCGCCGACACCGCCATCTCGGCGGTGGCAATGTCTTTCTGTTCCAGCGCCGCAGCGGCCAGCGCAATACGCGCGGCGGCATCCTTGGGATCAATCGCCAAAGCGCGCTCGGCCAAGGCGCGCGCTTCCCGAACATCACCGCGCTGGACAGCCAGCAGCGCCAGGCGCGACAAGGCTTCTGATTGGGCGGGGTTTAGCGCCAGCGCCTGTTCGAAGCCGACGCGGGCGCCGTCCAATTCGCTCAAATCTTCCAGCGCCATAGCGCGGGCAAAATGCAGGCGCGCTTCCGGCGCGATGGCAATGGCGGTGTCGAAGGGATCCAGCGCCTCGCGCGGACGCCCCAGTCGGGTCAGGCATTCACCCAGTGCATAGAGCAGATCCACGTGGCGTGGCGTCTGCTGGCGGGCGCGCTGCAAAAGCGGCAGGGCATTATGATTGTCGCCGGCCTGCATGCGCGCTAGGCCCGCGAGCCCCAAAAAAGTCGGATGGTTGGCGCCGACCCGGACCGCATCCTCACTCAGCTGCATCGCCTTGGGCAGGTCGGACGCCCACAGCGCCGCCTCCACCGCCGTCAAAGCGGCGGCGGCATCAAGCCCGATTGAGGTACCGGTGGCAGCCATGGCTTACCCGGAACAGAAGAATTAAAGCGCGCGCTGAATGGTTTCGACTTCGAAACATTCGATGACGTCGCCCTTCTGCATGTCCTGATAGTTGGTGAAGGCCATGCCGCATTCCTGGCCGTTCTGCACCTCTTTCACTTCATCCTTGAAGCGCTTGAGAGTGGACAGGTCGCCTTCGTGGATCACGACATTGTCGCGGATCAGGCGAACCTTGCCGCCACGGCGCATGATGCCTTCGGTGACCTTGCAACCGGCGACCTTGCCGACCTTGGAGATGTTGAACACTTCCAGGATCTCGGCATTGCCCAGGAACTTTTCGCGCATCTCCGGCGTCAGCATGCCCGACAGCGCCGCCTTCACGTCATCCACCAGGTTGTAGATGATATTGTAGTAACGGATTTCCACGCCGTCGCGCTTAGCGCGATCTCGCGCCTGGTTGTTGGCGCGCACGTTAAAGCCGATCACCGCGGCGCCGCTGGCATGGGCCAGGATGACGTCGCTTTCGGTGATGCCGCCTACGCCGGACTGCAGGATCTGCGCCCCGACTTCGGAGGTGGCCAGCTTGGCCAGCGAACCCTGAATGGCTTCGCTGGAACCCTGCACGTCGGTCTTGAGCACCAGCGGCAACAGGCGCTTCTCGCCGGATTCGCGGGTCTGCAAAAGCTGATCAAGCGTCTGGCGCGAGGACGAAGCCTGGCGCTGTTCGCGGCGCTTGCGGCCACGATATTCAGCCACTTCGCGGGCGCGCGCTTCGTTTTCGACCACGACCATTTCGTCGCCGGCTTCCGGCGCCGCCGAAAGACCCAGCACTTCGATGGGGGTGGAGGGACCGGCGGTCTTGACCGACTCGCCGCGTTCATTGGCGAGCAGGCGCACCCGGCCCCATTC